>SKSE01000075.1 GCA_007118135.1 Bacteroidales bacterium
GACTGACCTATTCTCTGGTTTCTCAACAACAGGAACAAACCCAACCTCGTGGCTGGAACGAAAAAGGAAGAGGCGCTAAAAAAGAATACTCAAGACCCTATGCCATTCTGAAAAGAGGTATTCTTGTCAATCCAGTCCTTTTTCTGGCTTTTGAGAATAAGCAAGATTCAGAAGCTGCCAGCAAGCAACATATCTGTCTGGCCCGAAATGAAGACATCCTTTACCCTGAAGAAGAAATCATCGAAACGACTTATGTGGATTTTAATGAAAATGAAGAGCTCTTTTATGGCTTTGAATTGGTCTTCGAGAAAAATGATAACGCATTTCTGGTAGGATACAACAGATTGAATGAAAATCAACCAATGTACGGATGGCTCAGGGTGGTTGGCGACCCGGTAAAAACAACAGTATAAGTATGATAGTTTGTGAACATATCAAAGCAAAAGGGAAACCGGACTATACACCCTTATTTACGCATATTTCGCATGTGGTGATTGCCATAGACAAAATTGCTGAGAATACAGGCTTTGACAAGGAAATTGCAAAGATGGGTGCCATTTTGCATGACATAGGAAAAGCAAGCCCAATATTCCAGGAAAGACTAATGCCTGATTACAAAAGGAAAGAGAGTGACAAAACCTATCTGCATGAACTGGCCTCTTTGTTTTTTCTTTCTCTTTTTGATGAAAACTTTCATCCTCAGCTTATAGAAATGGTTGCGGCCCATCATAAATCGGTACAGAATGACCCGGGACTAAAAGGGTTATTGGATTTGGAGGAAAACGTAGCCGATGTGTTTGCTATTCATAAAAAAGATTGGGAAAGCTGGTCAGCTGAGGCTCTCAAGATTTTGGATGCATTGGGCATTCAAACTCGCAAAATATCCATTGAAGAAGCAGAAGACAATTATTTTAAAGCAGTGGATTATATTGATTCCAAAATCCAAACGCAAGGTTTCTCTCCATGGAAAGGGCTGTTAATGGCCGCCGACCATTTTGCTTCTGCCTTGATTGAAGCAACCGAGAATCAAACCCAACGAATTTTCAAAAAACCCGACTTAAGTTTCTTTGGAAGAAAACATCCACTATATCCTTTATCGCTCATAGATGCAAATTCTGAGAAGAAACATACATTGGTAGTAGCCTGCACGGGAGCCGGGAAAACGGACTTTCTTTTCCGCAGGTGCAAAAACAGGGTATTCTACACCTTGCCATTTCAGGCATCCATTAATGCCATGTTTAAACGGGTAAGCAATGACCTTAAAGAAACCAATCCTGATATGGATATCCGGGTCTTGCATTCCGCATCCAGCATCGTCAATGAAAACGGAAATGCAGAAGAAAGAATGTTGCAAGGCCTAATTGGTTCGGGCATAAAAGTCCTGACTCCACACCAGATAGCAGGAATTATTTTTGGAACAAGAGCCTTTGAGGCAACGCTCCTTGATTTAAGAGGCAACGATATTATCCTTGATGAAATCCATACCTATACAGAAATATCGAGGGCTATCGTCATTAAAATCGTTGAAGTCCTAAATAAACTGGATTGCAGACTCCATATCGGAACTGCTACCATGCCCACCGACCTGTATAATAAAATTCTTGCCATTCTCGGAAAAGAAAACGTGTATGAAGTAAGCTTGCCACAAGATGAGATGGGTAAGTTCGACCGCCATACTGTGCATAAACTTAACGAATGGGATGATGCCGATGCCATAGTGGATACAGCATTGCTTGAAGAGAAAAAAGTTTTGGTGGTATGCAACCGGGTGAAATCAGCACAACAAAGGTATGAACATTTCATAGAAAAGTATTCTGACACTCCGGTGTTGCTTCTGCACAGTCGTTTTAAAAGAGGAGACCGTAACAATAAGGAAAAACAACTGTTAGGTTTGGATGAATCTGGACGACCAACCCAAGAATTCAATACTTCTGACAAAGCCTGCATAGTGGTTTCTACCCAGGTAGTGGAGGTAAGCCTTGACATCAGCTTCGACCTGATGATTACCGAAACCGCTCCGCTGGATGCATTGATTCAACGTTTCGGAAGGGTAAACCGTAAGCGCACGACAGCAACCATTGGCAATTACAAACCTGTATATGTTATTCCCCCGCCCGATGATTCAAAAGAAGCCTTGCCCTATGACCTGGATATCCTGAAAGCAACTTTCGATATATTACCCGACGGGGAAATATTGCACGAAAGGGAATTGAAGGAAAAAATTGACGATGTCTTCCCTGAAGTGGATGTGATGGATATTGAAACCCATTCCATTTTTAAAAAAGACGGAAGCATCGTGCTGGACTTTCTTACCCACAGACCCAAATCCTACCTGCTTGAATTGCTGGAAATAGACAGCGTAAGCTGCATCACAACCAGCGATTTGGAAAAGTATACGCAATCTGGATTTGAAGAAAGGATGATGATGGAGATCCCGGCCAGGTACTGGCAAATGAAAAACTTCCCCAAGTGCGATTATGGTAACAGGCCATTTATCGTACCTGACCATTCTTATCATGAAGAAACCGGATTTGATATTGATAAAGCCAGGCTACCCTTTAGCCCCGAAGAAAACATACTATAAAAGAACAAGCCTATGATAACAGTAAATACAGGACGTACCTTTCTTAAGGCCTGGAACGAAAAGAACAATAATGAGCTTACAGCCAAAGAGTTTTTTGAACAGGAGTATTTTGAGTTGTTTTTCAATCACTCAAAATATTTACAATGGCCCACCAACTCTCCGTTCGTACAGATGAAAAAAGGACAGACGCCCTTTACACTCAGTTCAACTGAAAGAGTCGAAAAGTTAGAGAACTTACATGCCAAAATTTCGGAGGGAGAAAAAGATGCCAGCATAGCTATTGGATTTCCTGCATCTGAAGTAAAGGAATTTGCTACCACCTCAGGACTAATAACAGATATAAACCTTGCTTACACCCAGGAAGAAATATATCTCTCCTGGCTTGGAAGCGGACTAAGTTTAGGGGTTGCTGGCGGTCTATCCATTCTGTTTGACAATCCCGAAATTCTTTTAAAAACCTTTGAAGGTTGGAAAGTATACCGCCAGTTCCTCAATGACCCCACTTTGGAAAAACTGGCAGGAAACAAAATAACAAGCTGGAACGGGCAATGGCTCAGCTATGCCTTTAGCAAAAAATACAGGCCTGATTTTGATTATGCAACGCTTGACAACCTGGGTTTCTTTAAACACAGCCAAACAGACACGGTAATTGAAACCGTGAAATGGAGCAGATTATTCTTTAACCTTTCCACGCAATACCCTGACCAGACATTAACCGGTTATGTTTTTGGTTTTGGCCAAATGAATAAAACCCTCGGTTTTTTTCCATTCCGTTTTCAGCAAGCAAGAAAGATAATTTCTTTTTATCAAAAGCTATTTGGGGAAAATGCCGTATTAAAAGATTCCCGTTACTACGAGAATATGTTCGGGATTCACATAAAACGTGCCTGTGAGTTAGGTGCTTTGGGAATTCAGGCATTGGAGCCCGAAGGATTGCGCAAATACTTTGATGCAGATAAAATGCCCAATCTCAGCAAATCCAAGGTCTCACGAAAGAAAGACCAAAGCGATGAAGATTTTGAAGTGGCACTGCAAGAAGCCGAACAAAAAGACTATGAAAATAAAATCATTCCATTTAGAATTTACAAAACCTGGTTATTAGCTATGATTACAAAAAACAAAGAAGAAATGTCGGATTATACTCAACAAATTGCCAAAGCAATTTACGAGTACAGAGCCGCAGATAAAAAAGGCTCTAAGAAACGTTCAAACATTGTGAGCAACCAACTTCTTGCCTCTAAATCCAAAAAAGGATTCCTGGAAGCGTTGACAGAAATTATCGCAGAAGTTGAAGATGTTCACCTTGAAACCTTCAGAGAACTCAGAGACAGGGTTCATTTAATGAATAATGAAGATTTCGGATACTTTGTCATTTTGCTGAAGTTTGATTATGCTTATCAGGACAGAATCTCTTCAATATAAATATTAA
>SKSE01000268.1 GCA_007118135.1 Bacteroidales bacterium
GATAATTCCACTGCTGCTGAGAGCGCCTCATCAAGAATTTTCAAGCCATGAAAACCTTCATATTTGCTGCGTAAACCCCAGAGAATATCCAAGGTATCATCAGGGCTTGGCTCACCAACAAAAATTGGCTGAAATCTTCTCTCCAGGGCGCTGTCTTTTTCTATATACTTCCTATACTCTTGTGTGGTTGTTGCTCCAATGCATCTCATTTTACCCCGGGCAAGGGCTGGCTTGAGAATATCGGCAGCATTGAAAGTTCCACCTCGTGTTTGCATTAAGGTATGGATCTCATCAATAAAAATGATTAAGTTAGGATCCTCTTCAGCTGCCTTAACTAAATCTTGCAGCTTTTGCTCAAGAACTCCAAAATATTTTGCCCCGGCAGCAATCACCGCTACCATTTCAACAGTATGAATGGTTTTATTGCGCAGTGCAGGCGGGACAGCCCCTGAACAAATCACCTGGGCCAGTTCTTCAACTATTGCAGTTTTGCCTACCCCGGCATCGCCTACCAGGATCGGATTATTTTTACGCTTACCTGATAAAATTTTCATCATGGCCAAAATTTCGTTTTCGCGACCGATGATTGGGTCAAGTTTTCCATCGTTAGCATACGCTGTTAAGTTTCGGCCGAGGTTTTTTAAGATGCTTGCGCTTTTATCAATTCCCGGCTGCTCGACCACTTTTCTATCGCTATATAGCTTTTTGGGCCATTCCTCCGTACGCGCCATCGCTTCAATATTTTGAATTAACTTTTCTCGGTTAACCTTGCTATCATTAAGAAATCGGTAAACCAGATTTTCTTTATTATTAAGAAGTGTTAGTAATATATGTGGAGCTTCTATTGTTTCCTGACCCAAATTTGAAGCAACCAGACGGGATGCCATGATTAATTCCCTGGTGGCAGCATGAAAAGCAACTTGTGTGGATTCAGGTTTTAAGTTACTTCTGATTGTTTGCCTTATTTTGCGGCAAAAATCCTCCAGATCTAAACCAATCCTGCTGAATTGATTATTAATATTGACATCGCCCAGTTCGACTATTCCTAGAAAAAGGTGTTCCGGCTTTATCTCACTATTATTTAAATGCCTGGAGGCCTCTTCGGAATAGTAAATAGCAAGTTTCCCTGATTCTCCTAGATTCTTGATATTCATAACTCAACCTTCTTTCTTTGCTAAATCTAATTATCTGGTATAGTCGGCTTCTATAAAGCTATAAGAAGTTATATTTACTGCAGGATGGACACTTATAGCGTTTTGTTTTATCTTTAGAATACCTTCGGTGAAAGCTAAAGTTCAGGCCGCAAAAAGCACAACGATAAAGCCTTTCATTTATTACCAACTTCCACATTTTTACGTAGAAATATAATGGGACTATGCTTATAATTATTAACCAGTATGAAGGACCTGCTATAATCCAGGCCAAGGATGCTATCACTGCCCCTGCAAAAATAAGCACTAAATATTCGTGCCAAACAAACTTTGCTTTACCCTGCATGAAACCCGGACCGGTCTTTCTATGTTTATAGGCTTGCGGGGCTATGTCTTTATAACACGGCGGTCCCTTCTCTTTGACTTTAAGGTTTTGCTCATAAAAGACCTTTTTCCTCCAGGTACTGTATTGCTCCAAACCTGTAATGATGTTTTCAAAATTAACCATTTCCAAAATATAAATATTACCCCTGGTATCGCCGGCAGCAAGCATTTTTCCGTCGCTGCTAATATCACTACAGCTTATAGGACCAGTCGATGGAAAGTGCACTAATGGCAATCCAAGGCTTAAATCCCATGCCCGGATAGTGCTGTCACCACTTACCGAAAACAAAAAATTATCATTACAGCTAAAGATACATTCCACAGCAGGGTGTTCATGTACATTAAAAGTTTTAAGCTCGCTTCCGTCATAAACATCCCAAATTTTTATAAGGCTATCATATCCACCGGTTGCCAGAAGATTACTGTCTCTGCTAAATGCCATAGAAGCAATCCCCTGCCCACCACCTCTAACTATATAATAAGAGTACTCTTTAGTTTGTGGAGTAAGAATGGCAACCTCTTCAAATTTTACTAAATCCCAAATACGCACTGTCAAGTCCTGGCTTTTCGAAACTAAATATCTTCCGTTAGAACTAAACAAACAGCCTGTCACTGGCCTGACGTGTCCGATCATTTCAGCCTTAAACCGACCTGATGGCATATCCCACAAAATCACCCTATTATCGATACCGGCTGAGGCCAATAGCTTACCATCGGGACTAAACTGGCAGCAGTTTACCATTTTGTTGTGCCTGGTCAGAATCTTTTTTCTTTTAGCTGTCTTTGCGTCCCATAATCTAACACTGTGATCTTCTCCAGCTGTCGCCATGAATTCACCATCCGGGCTAAAAGCACAGTCACTTATTGCCCCTCTATATCCCTTTAATTCAGTTATTTTTTTACCTGACTCGGCATCCCATTTTATCAATTTATTATCATTAGCAGCCGTAACCAGTTTTTTTCCATCAGGGCTTAATGCAAATACTGTAATTGGTCTTTTATGTGCCCTGAAAACTAAATCAATAGCCCCAGTACCGACATCCCATATTTTTATTCTGCCACCATGATCGGCAGTATAAACTTTTTTATCAGTTTGATTAAATTTAATATGAAATATAAAGTCATTTAAGTCAGTGGTTTGTTTTTTTATGGGTTTGCCAATCCTTGATGGCACGCGGTTATGAAACCAGGGGCCACTATGAGGAAGGCTTTTTCTGGCCAGCTCTGTTTCAATTAGTTCTGTTAGCATTATGCCTTTTTCTTCTTGACCTGGCCATTGAAGTTTATTATATAGTTGCTGCCACAACAGTTCCGGGTGCTTGACAAGGTGCTTATATTCCGATTCTAATGCTGTTCGCAAATACTTGATTGCTTTGTATTTCTCTTTACTTAATCTGTTTTTAGGCTTGGTTAAAGACAATTTTATATCCTCACTGTTTAATCTATATAACCGGACACAGAGTGTTTGAGAATTTATTAACTTCTGCTCTAGAAGCTACTCTAAGAAGATAATGGTTGTTAAACTCTAAGGTGAAAGAATGTGCGTCAAGGCTGCATTATCAGAATAAATATATTTATGCTAATAAAAATAATATTCGATATTAAAATCCGCTCTCCTGCAAAATAATTGTCAGGGTTACAGCTGACCTACACCTTTAGTTCGTTCTCAAAGGCTTTATATTAAACTACTTATTTAGTCCATTTTTAGTCGCAGAAATTGCAGCCTTAAGGTTAAATATCAGATAGCAGTTCAGCAGGGACTTATGATAGAAAAAATATCTAGTCCAAGGCCAAGCAATAAACTGGCAGATACTGTCTCAGGGTTGTATGATTTGTTAAAATATTATATATTAATAAGAAAGTTATAATAAACAAAACAGGCTTATTAGCTGCTCAGTAATAAAACTACTGAGCAAGCTAATGAATATTTACACTGCATCTCTTGACTATTCAAACTTGAATGCCAGGAAATAATCAGAAGCAACTCAATTCTTACTTCAGCTCACTAAACATGAAAGCACTCATAGTTATTTCTGCAAAATTGATGTTTTTTTGAGTTTAGCTAAAAAGGAGTGAGAGCGGTTTGGCTCATGATGTTTTTATATCACACTCATCAAAAGATAAAGCCATAGCAGATGCAATATGTGCATCACTTGAAGCAAATGGAATTCGATGCTGGATTGCCCCAAGAGACATAAAATCAGGCCAGCAATGGCCAGAAGCGATAGCAAATGCAATTGAATCCTCAAGGATAATGGTTTTAATTTTTTCTTCAAACTCTAACAACTCTAATGATGTGGCTAATGAACTGATCCTTGCTGTAGAGTCAAAAAATGTCATAATACCATTTAAAATCGATGATATTGCCCCGACTGGTATTATGCAGTACTATCTGATCGGAACTCACTGGTTAGATGCTATGAATCCGCCAATTGAAAAGCAAATTTCAAAGTTGGCAAATAC
>SKSE01000216.1 GCA_007118135.1 Bacteroidales bacterium
AGCGGATTTGCGGGCTGCGTAACTATCCGCCGAGACAAAAGACCAAGCGGAGCAGCGAACCCAAAACTACCACCTTGCCCCGCTATTGTGGCTATACCATGTTGGCAACAGGTGTATTTCGGGTTCACGTTCTTAATTCTATATTATTCTTTAATGCAACGAATACTAAAACCAGTATTCTTAAAGTCAGAATAAACATCTGGTCTAATTATACTTCCATCATTATACCTTAACTGTACTCCTAATTTTTCGTTGTTTGTCCATTCTGTTGCGGACCACCAGAATCCATATTTGCCAATATTTTCAAATTCCCCGTTTGGTTTTCGAAGTCCACCGGGAAATGCTGAGAATCCAGTTTTATTGCTTGCTCCATCATTTGGGTCATCCCATCGAGGGTGTCCATTCGGCTCAGTCGTTTCGGATTTAAGTTTCCCGCCAGCAAAAGGGACATCTCCTAAAAACTCAATTAGTTGTTTCCAGTCAGAGTCGTCTGGCACTACCCAACCAATAGGACAAAGACCCCGTTCGTCAGCGATGCTATGGTAATTATACAAAGCGCCGTACTTTTCTCCCCAGACACTATGGTTGTTATCATACCAACAAAAAGCTCCAGTTGTATTATCAGACCATTCAAGGTCATCCGAAGCATTTTGAATTACATCTCCATTTCTGTATTTTGTAACCCTTAGATTTTCAGCCATCCATTCTTGAGTGCCAATTATAACTGTTGTATATTGATTCCCATCGATATCAACTGTACCATCGCCAAAAACAATTGTGCTGTCTTCGTTATTACCATTACTATTTTTTTCACAACTAATAAGTGTGATCGAAAATAATGCACTAAAAATAATATATGACAAAAATTTCAATTTCCGCTTTGTTTTCATATTATTCTAAATTTTAATTACTAAATGCTATGTAGTCTTTGGTTATTGAATTCGAGTTTCACACTTACACTTGTTGCCAACACGTTTATAATCACAAATATATACCACTTTACCAACTTCAATCGATATTTCTCATATTTTTTCTAACCCATACCCAATGAAGGCATTTAAAGTATGTGAGGTTGCTGTTTTATTGCAGGTGGAAGGGCTGCTTTTGCGGAATATCAGGGTGGGTTTTGGGCAGGGGATCAAACTACCGCCAAGGCCAGTTACCTGCCTGCCGGCAGGCAGGTTGTTGGGTATAGCATGTTACTCGTCGTTTCTTATTTCATTTATTCGTCTTATCATATTCTCTCTAAGATATAAATTGTCATCTATAGATGCACCAATAAAAACATCTCTCACTATGCCGTCTTTATCTAATAAAAAGGTTCTTGGATAACCGAACACCAAAAAATCGTCGCCAATACTCTTACTTTTGGGGAAATGATGAAAATTAAACATTTCAGGATGCATTAATTCTTTGTCCGCCGAAAATGCCCAAAATTGAATAGTTTCGTCATGAGAAAACTTCTTTTTTATATAATTTAATTCAGGGATTACGGCTTTACAAGGTGCACATCCATAAAACCAAAAACTCATAATTGTTATTTTTCCATTTAAATCATTATTAGAAAAAATATTTCCGTTAATATCTTTGCTATGAAATCGTGGCAAAGTATTGTTCAGAAAATAGAGAGAAAAATAGTATTTAATGGCATTAACTTCTTCTCTAATAAGCCCTGTTGGCATATTTTCAAGAGAGTTAACTTCTGTCCATAGGGGGTTAAAATGAGGGTTTATATTCGAAATAAAGCAGTATTCTTCGCTATTTATTGAAATAACAACAGTATCCGAAGGAATTGTCAAGACATGTATCTCATTGTCCTTAAATCTATATATTCCGTTACTTCTTATGCTTATATCGTCCTTGTTAGTATTGGTACTAAGCTGAAACGTAGTCCAATTATACCCAATAAAATCAGATTTTAGCTCAATTTGACAAAAACCTAAAAAAGGTAAAATACTTAATATCAACAATGTCGTTATCTTTTTCCCCATGCAGAATATTTCTGGAAGTAAGAGTAATTCTAATATATGAAATTAATGTTTGTTCAATGCTTTTTGAGAATATTTTTTTCCCATAGCTAAAGCGAATTATTTTTTGTAAAGCTGATAATCTCCTGCAAATAGCCAAAAGCTATACCAACTACTGTATCGGCAGCGCCATAATATACCGCTACTTTTTCATGGTCGCTCAATGCAGCGCAGGGGAACACTACATTTGGCACATCTCCGGCTAGTTCATAGGGTGCGGCTGGAGCCAACAGATAAGGTCTGGTACGGTATAATACTTTTTCAGGTTGTTCAAGGTGTAATAATGCTGCCCCCATTGAATAGCGAAATCCGTTACAGGTATTTATAACACCATGGTAAAACAATAACCAACCATCCTTTGTCCTTATAGGAACAGAGCCAGCGCCAATCTTGGTACATTGCCATGCACTTTCGGTAAACGGAGCAACTTTCATTACACACCGGTGTTCGCCCCAGTATTTCATATCAAGACTATAGCTTAAATAGATGTCGCCAAAAGGAGTATGACCGTTATCGCTTGGACGGCTTAACATGCAATACTTTCCATTAATTTTCTCAGGAAATAAAACACCATTGCGGTTAAAAGGTAAAAATGCATTTTCGCACTGGTAAAAAGTTTTAAAATCGAAAGAGTAAGCAATGCCAATGGTTGGTCCATGGTACCCGTTACACCAGGTAATCCAAAACCGATCTTCAATAAAGGTAACACGGGGGTCGTATTTATATTCCGATTCAATCATTTGGGTATTTCCAGCCTGCATAACGATGGGCTCATGATTGATTTCCCAATTGATTCCATCCTTGCTAAAACCTGCAAAAATATTCATTTGAACGGCTTTATTATCGCAACGGAATACACCTGCAAAACCATCATCCAGGGGTACAACAGCACTATTGAAGATACTGTTGGATGTTGGTATATGGTAGCGTCCAATCACAGGGTTATGCGAATATCTCCACATTACGTCGCTACAACCTGCAGGTCGTTCTTCCCATGGTATACTTAATTTATTTTTCACAACATTAAATTTTGTTAGTTACATATATTTAGTTCAATTCTTTTTCAGGGTTAGCATAGGTAAATGGTACGAAATAGGATACCAGCAATGCCGGAACAGTGGCGATTAACACCCAAATAAAAAAAAGTTTATACCCCACCAAATCACTTATATAACCACTGATAGCCGATGGAATCATAAACCCTAAATTCATGACTCCGGTAGCAAAGGCATAATGTGCCATTTTATACTTCCCGGGAGCAATTTGCTGCATCATAAACAGAATTAAGCCCACAAAGCCAAAGCCATATCCAAAATACTCCAACACGACGGCAGCAGTAATATAATAGATGCTTTCGGGTTGGTAAAACGCTAAAAGTGTATAAACCACAAAAGGAACATTAAAAAATAATGCCAACTTAAACAAAACATTTTTTAAACCACGCGAAGAAATATAGTACCCTCCAAGCAAAGAACCAAGAACAAATGCTCCTGCCCCGAAGGTGCCATATACCAGTCCGATTTCGGATGTAGTCATACCTAATCCGCCATCGGCAACGGTAGCTTTAAAAAATAAAGGCACAATTTTAACTGCAAAGCCTTCGGCAAAGCGGTATAAAATAATAAACATGATATACCATAGAATTAATTTCTTCTGAAAAAAGGTTTTAATTACATGCCATAGGGTGGTAAATCCCTCGCTTAACGACTGAACCTGTGTGGCTTTTTCACCACTTGGAAGCATCTTAATATGATAAAGCCCCAAAAAAATCATTACAAGACCATACGAAGCCATAACAAACATCCATGCAGATGTTACACCTAATGATTGTTCTAATTTGCCGGCCAGATAAACGAACCCACCACCAGAAATAATTTTGGCAATGTTGTAAGCTGCCCCTTGCCAGCCAATGTATTTTGCCTGGAGCCTGGGCGGAAGAACACTTAGATAAACACCATCGGTAGCTATATCGTGCGTTGCACCACTTATGGCAATAACACCCAGCAAGGCTATGGAATAACGAAAAAAACCATCCAAAGGCAATGATAAGGCCACGAGAGCAAAGGTAATGCCGGTTACAATCTGGGTTGCTACTACGAAATACTTTTTGGTTTTAAACATCTCCAAAACCGGGCTCCATAGCGGCTTTAAGGTCCAGGGCAACATAATCAGTGATGTCCATAACGCGATTTGAGTATTGCTTATACCCATGTTTTTATACATGAGTGCCGATGCCTGTGCTATGGCAACAAAAGGTAAGCCCATTGCAAAATAGGCTGACGGAATCCAGAGTGAAGGTTTGCGATATGTTGGTTTTATTTCATACATAATTGTAAATTATTCATGTAGATTAAAACCTACCTGAAATTTTTAAAAACAAGGTTTTAGATAGATATAGCAATGTGTTCCGTTTACATCGAACTCATAAATTTCAGCAAATATATACCACTTTCGCAGATATTATCATATTTTCAGGCATTTAATTTATCTGTTAATGTTTTGATTAATTGTGTCATTCAGAATCTCTAAAACTACCATATAACACTGATTAACAGATAGTTTTACAAACAATCATTGTCGTGTAAGTTTTTTACTTAATCATAAAGATTTTGTCGAATGTATTTTAAATATCGGGCAGCAGGGTTGGTTTAATAATTGTTATTGAAAAACAAAGGATTTAAGATTCATCCTGATATTATCATCCCAAAAAATCCTGTAATTTCGCACAAAATTTAACCTATGAATTATTTCCAGGCGGAAAATCTGAGTAAGTCCTATGCCGAAAAGCTGCTTTTCGAAAACATCAGCTTTGGCATTGAGCAGGGGCAGAAGGTGGCGCTCATTGCCCGTAACGGGGCAGGAAAAACCACCCTGCTCAATATCATGATGAACCTGGATATAGCGGATGCCGGGCAGTGTACTTTCCGCAATGATATTATGGTGGCATACCTGAAGCAGAATCCTGAGTTTACAGCGGGCCATTCCGTTATTGAAACCCTGCTGCACGGCGAAAATAAACTTACCCAAACCCTCAGAGAGTATGAAGAGGAGTTACAGCTGCATGAAAAACACCCCGAAAGGGCTGACCCCGCAAAGATGCAAGCTCTTTCAGCCCGCATGGATGAACTGGATGCCTGGAATCATGAAATAAAGATCCGTCAGATCATCAGCAAGCTGAAGATCGAAGATCTTAACCAGCCGGTTGAAACCCTGTCGGGCGGGCAGACCAAACGGGTGGCACTGGCCCGCATACTCATTGATGAAGCGGATTTCATCATCCTGGATGAGCCCACCAACCACCTTGATCTGGAAATGATTGAGTGGCTGGAGGATTACCTGGCCCGACAGAAGCTTACCCTGCTTATGGTTACACACGACCGCTACTTCCTGGATACCGTGTGCAACGAAATACTGGAACTGGAAAACGGCAACATGTACCGGTACAAGGGCAATTATGCCTATTTCCTGGAGAAAAAGCAGGAACGGGAAAGTGCCATGCTGGCCGAAACGGAAAAAGCACGCAACCTGCTGCGCAAGGAAACCGAATGGATGCGCCGCCAGCCCAAAGCTCGCACCACCAAGTCCAAAGCGCGTATTGATGCCTTTTACCAGCTGAAGGAAGCAGCCACATTGAAAACAACGGATCAGCCCAACGAAATACTGATGCAGTCGGCCCGGATGGGCAAAAAGATCCTGGAGTTGCACAACATCCGTAAAAGTTTTGACAGCAAGCTGGTGATTGAAGATTTTTCCTATGTTTTCAAAAAGCAGGAAAAAGTGGGAGTTGTGGGCATGAACGGCACGGGCAAATCCACACTGCTGAATATTATCACCCGCAACCTCCTGCCCGACCGCGGCACCGTAACCACTGGCGAAACCGTACAGTTCGGGTATTACCACCAGGACGGACTGAAGATCGATGAAAATAAAAAGGTGATTGATGTGATCAAAGACATCGCCGAGAGCATAAAGGTGGGAAAAGACACCTGGTTTTCGGCTGCCCAGTTTCTGCATTACTTTAATTTTCCTTATCATGCTCAGCACGACTTTGTGCGCAAACTCAGCGGTGGCGAAAAACGCAGGCTGTACCTGTGCACCGTGCTGATGAAAAATCCCAACTTCCTGATCCTTGACGAGCCCACCAACGACCTTGATATTGCCACGCTGAATGTGCTGGAAGATTTCCTGGCCGATTTTGGAGGCTGCCTGATTGTGGTTACCCATGACCGTTATTTCCTGGATAACCTGGTGGATCACATCTTCGTTTTTGAAGGCAATGGCAAGATCAAGGATTTCCCCGGAAACTATACCGACTACCAGTTGAAAAAATCACAGGAGAAAAAGCAGGAGAAGAAGGAAGACAAACCTGCACAATCAAAACCTGTGGCAAATACCCGTCCCACAGAAAAGAAAAAACTTACCTACAAGGAGCAAAAGGAATTTGAAGCTCTGGAAGCCGAAATCCCCCGGTTGGAAAAACAAAAGGCCGAAGCATTGGAGCAAATGAATTCAGGCTCCCTCACACCCGAAAAATTACAGGAAATTTCAGAGCTTTATGCGCAGTTGGAGAAAGAGTTGGAGGAGAAGGAGTTCCGGTGGTTGGAATTGTCGGAGTGGGTGTAAAAAAACCGCCCCTAAGGGCGGTTGTAACGGTATAAAGGAAAATTATTCTCAGGCTTAGTTGTTGAGCATAACCGGCATAACCAGCATAAGGATTTCTTCATCCTTATTTTCATCATCCTGAGGGAAGATGAGGCCTGCTCGGTTGGGCTCCGACATTTCGAGAACCACCTGATCGGTATCCAGATTATTCAACATTTCCACCATAAACTTGCTGTTGAAACCAATTTCCATATCGCTGCCTTCGTAGTGGCAGTTCAGTCTTTCTCTTGCTTCGTTGGCGTAGTCATGATCTTCGGCGGTAAGGTGCAGCTCGGTGCCGGCAATCTTAAACTTCACCTGATAGGTGGTTTGATTGGAGAACAATGATACCCTTCTGATGGAATTAAGGAAAGGTGAACGATCCAAAGTAAGCTTATTGGGGTTTTCCTTAGGAATAACCGCGTTGTAGTTGGGATATTTTCCATCTATCAAACGGCAGGTCATGGTTATATTTTTGAAAGAGAAGCGTGCATTCTTCTCATTAAAATCAATGTTTACGGGTGCATCATCCAGTGCAAGTATATGCCTTAGTTGATTTAACGGCTTTTTGGGCAGAATCAGTGCGGCCTCTTCGGCAGCTTTCACATCATTGCGGCGGTATCTTACCAGTTTGTGCGCATCGGTTGCCACAAAGGTTACATGATCGGCAGAAAGCTCAAAATAAACACCTGTCATAATGGGGCGCATCTCATCATTACTGGCAGCGAAGATGGTTTTGGAGATGGCATTGTGCAGAATATCCGACTCGATGGTAAGATTTGAAGCACCTTCCAATTCGGCAGGACGTGGGTATTCCTGTCCATCCTGACCAGCCAGCCGGTATTTACCTTCACCGGCAATAAGGGTTACACCAAAATTCTTTTCATCAATTTCAAGGGTAACCGGAATATCGGAAAAGGTTTTCAGGGTGTCCAGAAGAATTTTTGCGGGGATGGCAACACTTCCTTCATCTTCTACCATATCTACCGAAAGCCTTGATGTCATTGTGGTTTCCAGATCTGAAGCGGATACTTTAAGCTCCTTATCGCTCAGCTCAAATAAAAAATTATCAAGGATAGGCAGAGTGTTGTTGGTACTCAGCACACCGCTGATGGACTGTAACTGCTTTAAAAGCAGATTGCTTGACACTATAAACTTCATCTTTTATACCTGTTTTATGATACGTTTGCAAAGATAATTTATTAATTCAATCAGATAATAATGAATCAGATTTTTAATTTTCAAAAAATGAAAACGGACGCAGTATCCTGCTGAAAACATAATACTGGGCCAGGGCAAATTCTCCGTCGTTTACCTGCAAATAAAACCGGTTGGGGTCGCGCTGTGCAACGGTTGCGCTTTCATCAACACTTTCAGGCATGTACCTGGCAAAGGCAAGGAAAGAAACTTCCAACCCTTCCCTGTTTTGTACGGTAACTTCCATGAAGGGTTCATCAAACATCAGCTTTTTTCTCAATTGCTCCTGTTCTTTATCCAGTAAGGTTTCATAATGCACGTTACGGAAAGATGATAAAAACCTTTCCAGTCGCAATGAATCAGTTGCAACATCAATTTTCCGGGAAGTCTCATCAAAATCAAAAAACTCAAACCTTCCGGTATCAGAGCGCCTGAGATGGTAAGATTGTTCGGGCCGGTTGTAATCCATTACGCTGATTCGTGCTATATGCTGCCTTTCCATATCAATGATTACAGGATTACGCCACTCTCTTGTATAAGGCTCAAACAGATACGCAATGCCACTTTCAAGGGCAGGTATATGCACCTTAAAGGGCATCTGCGAACCTGATTTACGCATGTAGGTACTCATACCATCGGGTGTATTTTCTCCCACCACAAATGACTGATAAGCACGTTGGTATGGGAATAATCTGAAATTCCCCAGGTGAACCCTCCAGGCCTTTACAAAAAACTTCACGGTTATTCCCCTTGCATCCAGCATTTGTTCAACCTGATTGCGGTTCTCAAAGCTCACGGGCTGTCTTACACGTAACCGGTTCATGGAGCTTATCAACTGCTGCACAGCCGGTTCATTGGCAAAAAAATAATTATTCAAAATCCAGCGTCCCTGCTCATCTTTCTCCATAATTACCTCATCGCTTCTGTCGTTGGTATACATTTCTATTCTGATAATATCCAGCGAACGGTCCAGCGAAAAATCACTGTCGGATGCCCTTAGCGTGGATGCAGAGTGGGAATACCAGAATATGATAACCGCAACCATGAAAAGTAAAGTGGCCAGGAAAAGAAAAAGCTGTAAGTTCCGTCTCTGCATATTTTTTTTAGATTTCCTGATTTCCCTGAAAAGCAGGTTATACAATCTTTTTATTAAACTTTCTCTTACGGATATAAAACCGCAAACTTCCAAAAATCAAAATTAGTAGCACAGGAAGCACTATATTCAATACCTGTATGGCAAGTCTGTTTCTGTTTACCACACTTTTATCAAGCAGGCGCAACCTGATTTCGCGTGCCCTGGCGTCCATAATACCACGATCGTCGTTAAGATAATTAATGGCATTGAGAATAAAATCACGGTTGCCGAAGGTTTCATTCAAAAACCTGTCGTAACCCAGCGGTAGAGGTCGCCCCTGCTGATCAAACTGGTTTCGGATAAGGTCACCGTCAGAAACAACAATCATTTTTCCATCAGAACTCCTCTCCTTCATGGTGAATCCTTCGGGGACATCTACTCCCGGGATGCGCCGGTTGCGAAAAACCGATTCAAACTCGCCTTCCAGCAGAACAGCAACCGGTCTTGAGCCATCGCGATACTGACTTTCGTCCACCTGGCGGTGAAGAATATCAAAGGCAATACGAACCGGGGTCTGCACAACACGGGTATATGGCGATGTTTCAAGCAGGATGGTTTTCCTGATGTTCTCCGCGCCCACCGTATCAAGGGTACTTACAAATTCTGTTCTTACGGCATTGAGGTTTCTTACTATGGGATGATTGGTTGCAGGTCGTACCAAAGGAAACCAAAACCACGGTATCATGTTAATCTGGGGCCGGTCGCCCACAAAGCCGGTTGTAATGGGAATGGGCACGGCCTGCAAATCCATGACCAGGTCAGTATTCAGGCGCACACCATAGCGGAATAACATATCATCCAGATTTACCGGCCAGGCCATACCCAGTGTTTCAGGTTCTACCTGAAGACTATCCATACTGGCATAAACAGGATCAATAAGCCATAAAACCGAGCCACCATTCATGACAAACTGGTCAATCACAAATTTATCGGCTTCTGAATATTCATTAAGCGGCTGGGCTATTATGAGGGTGCTAATTTCGTCAAGAGCGTTTATATCGGCATTGATGGCCAATCTGTCAACTTCGTAAAAATCTTCCAGTTCGAAAGTAATATCGGCAACATACCTGAAATCCAATTCACCGTTTCCTTCAAGGAAAGCTACCCGGGGTTTATCGGTTACGGTAAGTTTATGAATGGTTGTGGCCAGATTGTACTCAAGGGCCTGTGCCGAATTGTTAAGTACATTTTCCGATGACATACCCATCTGGTCCTGCAGAAGGGATAAGGGAATCTCCCTTCCCCTGTAACTTACCAGTGCGCCTGGAAAGATGATTTGCTGCGAGCTGGCATCTTCGGCAGTAACCTGTAACTGGGTAGCCTGTAAACCTTTGGAAGCCAGCATCTGGTAATTATCTTCGGTACGATCCCAGTCGCCTTTTACGGTAGGATTGATAAATTCGTACTGAATAAAATCGGAATAAGCCCTGAATTCGTCAAGCATTTCGCGGGTCTGGTTTCGTAAACGGCGGAAACCGGCTGGGAAATCCCCCTCAAGGTAAACCCTGAAATAGACAATATCATCCAACTCGCGCAGTAGATCGCGGGTAGCATCGGTGAGGGTAAACCGCTTTTCAGTGGTAAGATCAATCCGCTTGAAATATCTCGAACCAATCAGGTTTACCGCCACAATAACCAGCAAACTCACCAGCAGACTGATGATATTGTGCCTGCGCACATTAAATGTTTTATAAGCTTTATTTTCCAAATCTACATTTTGCATTTCTTTTACTTCTAAAGTCAAATAGCCCAGATGGCTTACTTTTTAAAATCCGAATATCAAATATCGAAATCCGAAAATTTCACTTTCCCACTTTCCCATTTTCCACCTTCTCACTTTCTTACTTTCTTACTTTCCTACTTTCCTACTTTCTTACTTTCTTACTTTATAAACTTCTAAACCCCCTAAACTTCTCAACTTATAAACCCTAATAACATCCCCCTCGCCCCCTTCAAAGGGGGAATAGCCGGCAAATAAAAAACCGAAATATTTTATATACACCCATTACTAATCACTAATCACTAATCACTAAACCTACCATTTTCTACTCTCCAGCTTCACCTTCGTCAGCAGTAGAAAAATAACAATCAGGCTGAGGAAATAAAGCACATCGCGGCTGTCGACCACACCCCGGCTGATGGAAGTATAGTGGGCATATATACCCAGGTTACGGATAAAAAGATCAAAATTTCCGAACATATCCAGCGAATAAATAAATTCGAAACCTATGTAGGCAAATCCACACAGGAAAATGGAAACGATAAAAGAAACAATTTGATTATCAGTAAGAGATGATGCAAACAAACCAATGGCCACAAATCCGGCGCCCAAAAACAGCAAACCGAGGTATGAACCCCATGTGGCACCCATATCCATATTACCTACCGGAAATCCCAGGTTATATACCGTTGCCACATAAATCAATGTGGGAAGCAACGAGAATACTACCAATACAAATGCAGCAAAGTATTTTGCCAGTACAATTCTAGTGTCAGTAAGAGGTTTTGTGAGCAGAATCTCAATGGTGCCACTTTTTTTCTCATCAGCAAAAAAACGCATGGTGATAGCCGGAATGAGAAAAAGAAAAACAAAGGGACCCATACTGAAAAGGCCGTCAATATTGGCATAACCCGACTGCAATATATTTGTATCAATCGGAAAAACCCACAAAAATAAACTATTGATTATAAGGAATACGGCAATGGAAATGTAACCGATAAGATTATTAAAAAAATTATTGATTTCCCTGAGAAAAAGTGTATACATTAAAAATATTAGTTGTTAAAGTTTTTTTTTACATCAATTTCCAATTAATCAAATCCGAACCGAAAGAAAGCTCAGCGGAGCCAGATACGAAGCACGATATTTTTAATCATAAATCATAAATCCGAAAACTCTATCACTACAGAATCTGTAACTTCAAGCCCAAGAAGGCTGGATGCCTTACCCCGGTTGATGGCAATTTCCAGAAATCCTGTTGAACCAAACAATGCCAGCCGCTCACCCTGTTCCACATCGGAGTAAGATGTTCTTAGGGTATTGATAGCATAACCCGGATGCCTGAATTTTATTGTATAGGAGCGACCTTTTCCTACTTTGCGGAATGTTGCCTTGTCGATATTCACAAAAACATTCTCATAATCATCCACAAATATCACTTTTCCTTCAATACGGTTTTCTGTTATGATAGGCTGAAATGCAATCATTTTCCTGAGTGACTTGTAAGATGTTCCCAGGGAAGAAAGCTCTTTTCCGCCTGCTATCAATGATGCGGCTTTTACGAATACATCGCGGGTTGAGAAAGTAAAATAATCTGAATCCTGCAAAATATCGAGCTCAATGGCTTCAAATTCCTGACCTTCAAAAAGCAGGGAAAACACCCCGTTGTCAGCTCCAATAAAATACATGTCATTGGCTTTTACGATAATATGCGGAGATTGCGTGCCGGCCTCAGTATTAACTGCAATAATATGTATGGTTCCGGGAGGAAAATCCGGATAAGTATTTTTTAAAATAAAACTGCAGCTCATGATATCAAATGGCGACAGGGTATGTGTAATATCAACAATTCGTGTATCAGGAATCTGTCGAAGGATGCTGCCTTTTACCGAAGCACGGTAATGGCTGTTGAGGCCCCAGTCGCTGATCAGGGTAATTATGGTCATTGCGCTGTTAGTTTTCCGGATTTAACAAAAAATCGCTTTTATTTGCAAAAATAACAAAAGCAGGGTATCAAATGTAAAAACATTTTGAGGCATATTGAATATCATCAAAGAATATTTTTGTTATTTTGCATGATAAATCAATTTCTAAACCAAGCTTTTAGTAACCCTGTGACAAATAACAAAAAAGAAGAAACACAATTTGCAGGTGAATGCAATATCATACTTGAAGATATTCACCCATCAGATATTTTCGGACTCAGAGAAGAACGTCTGAAACTGCTCAAAAAACTTTTTCCTAAATTACGTATCATGGTCAGGGGCAATGAAATCAAGGCCATGGGAGATGATGTTGAGCTTGAATATTTCGAAAATAAGTTCAGGCATATCCTTGATCATTTTGAGAAATTCGGGAAAGTGACTGATGAAGTAATTCTTGAAATTATTGCTTCGGAACAATCACAAACCCTTTCTGCTATCATTGACTCCGACAGTTCAGGTGTTCTTTTGCATGGTCGCAACGGAATGATCATTAAGGCACGCAGTCCGAATCAGCAACGGATGGTTGATGCATCCAAAAAGCATGATATGATTTTCGCCATCGGGCCAGCCGGAACAGGAAAAACCTATACTGCCGTTGCTCTTGCAGTACGTGCCCTGAAAAACAAAGAGGTACGCAGAATCATTCTCACCCGCCCTGCAGTGGAAGCCGGTGAAAATCTGGGATTCCTGCCCGGAGATCTGAAAGATAAGCTGGATCCTTATCTGCAGCCACTTTATGACGCACTCAGGGATATGATACCACCTTCCAAGCTGGAATCTTACCTGGAAGATAAAACCATAGAGATAGCCCCCCTGGCATTCATGCGTGGGCGCACATTAGATAATGCATTTGCTATTCTTGATGAAGCTCAGAACGCAACGGAAAGTCAGCTTAAAATGTTTCTTACACGCATGGGTCGGTCGGCCAAGTTTATCATAACCGGCGATATTACCCAGATTGACCTTCCGCGTAATCAAACTTCCGGACTTATCATTGCCACCCGCATACTCAACAAGGTAAAAGGTATCGACTTTATTTTTCTGAATGAAAAAGATGTTATCCGCCATGCCCTGGTTACGAAGATTATTCAGGCATACGAAGGAGATAAAAGTTAGTTGATGGGTTATTGTTATTGGGTTATTGTGTTATCGGGTTATTGGGTTATTTGGAAAGTGAGAAAGTGAGAAAGTGAGA
>SKSE01000088.1 GCA_007118135.1 Bacteroidales bacterium
GGCCAAAGTTCTGGTTGACAATTTCGGAATTGCACCCATCGGCAGCGTTGACGAAGACATGAAACTGTTCCTTAATTAAACCCTTATAAAACCGCGGAGATTAAAATTCTCCGCGGTTTTTAAACAAAATCATTATGGAAAGAGACGACATATTATGCAACTGCCTTGATATAACCAAAGGTACCGTTGAAGACGCCATCAAAAAAAAGAAACTCAAAAGCGTTCGACAGGTTCATGATGAAACCGAAGCCGGCACCGTATGCGGCGCCTGCACAGATGACATCTTCATCCTCCTGGAAGAAATTAACGGACGGGTAGAAGATTAGGTTAAGATTTAGAGTTTTTCAGAAGTCTTTCAACCTTAACTTTTCAACCATTCAACTCTTAAACTCTTAAACCTTCAAACAAACCCATTAACCCAATAACTTACTAACCCATTAACCCAAAAAAAATGAGCAATTTCAATCACAGCACCATCATAAACTTTAAAAAAGACATAGAATACGCAAGCAACAGTGTCGTTAGCAAGCGCGTACTGGAACAAAAAACAGGTAACATTACCCTTTTCTCATTCGATAAAGGCCAGAAACTGAGCGAGCATTCCGCACCTTTTGATGCCATGGTACAGGTTGTGGAAGGTAAAGTGGAAATCACAATCGACCAGAAACCCTACATCGTTGAGGAAGGACAGACCATCATTATGCCTGCCAACATTCCACATGCTCTTCTGGCAGTAGAAAAATTCAAGATGCTGCTTACCATGATCAAAGGCTGATTTGGCTACCTGGATATTTTGAAACGCTAATTCTATTTCTTGTTTTATCCTGAATTCATTACCAAAATTTTACGGCAGTGAAGGCATTCAAGTTTCTGCACCGCTGGCTGGGTGTAATAGCAGCCATTTTTATCCTGTTATTTGCTTTGAGCGGAATCGTGCTCAATCATCGTACTTTCTTTTCAGGTATTGACATCAACAGGAAATATCTTCCTAAAACCTATCATTACCATAACTGGAATCTTTCGGCGGTAAAATCGGCAATATCCATAGGAACCGACAGCCTGTTAATTTACGGCAATATCGGAATCTGGCTTACTGATAGTACACTCAGTGATTTTCAGCCTTTTTACCAGGGCATGAGGCGTGGCACCGATAACCGGCGCGCAGAAGCAATGCTCCAGACACCCGGCGGAAACATCCTTGCGGGAACCATGTCAGGACTATATGTTCTGCGGGAAGACAACTGGAAACTCATACCACTGCCGGTAAAGGAAAAAAGAGTAACAGGACTTGCCGGTGGCGATGGGGGTGTAAAAGTACTAACCCGGTCGCATCTGCTGCAACTGGATGAAACAGAAACCGGATTTCAGGTAAATGAGATTCCACTACCCTACCCCACCGATTTCAAAAGTGAAACCAGCCTTTTCAGGGCCCTGTGGGTAATTCACAGCGGCAAAATACTGGGCACACCGGGAAAACTTTTCGTGGATATCCTGGGGCTGGTCATGATTTTCCTTAGCGTAACCGGCATCATCTGGTTTGTGGCCCCCGACCTGATGAAAAAACTGAAAAACAGGGTTCAGGCAAGAAAACGTGTGGCTCGTGTAAACCGCTTCAGCCTGAAATGGCATAACAAGCTGGGCATATGGTTGCTTGGGTTTCTCATCATTCTTACGGTTACAGGAATGTTTCTTCGGCCACCGCTGCTTATACCCATCGTAACGAAAACCTTTCCGGCACTGAAATACACCATACTCGATCATCCCAATCCATGGTATGATAAGCTCCGCGATATTCAATACGACCGACTTACAGGGGCTTATATTTTAAGCACTTCTGATGGATTTTACGTGGCCGAACCCACCTTCAGCGATTCTTTATGGCGAATCCCGCACCAGCCGCCTATCAGTGTAATGGGCATTAATGTATTTGAACAACCCGCCGATGGAGTATTCATTACCGGTTCATTCAGCGGAATACATCGCTGGGTACCTGCCGCCATGCATGTTCATGATTTTATTACCGGACAGCCGGTAACACCTGCAAGGGGCATGGCCAACCCTTTCGGCAATATACCGGTGGCAGGGTATATAAAGCTTGATAATGGCAACGAATTTATATTCGACTACAATGCAGGCATTTTTTCCCTTAACCGCCATGCGCAAATACCCCAAATGCCCCATGAAATCAAACAAAAGGCAAGAATGCCATTGTGGAATCTTGCACTGGAAATTCATACCGGAAGGTTTTATTCATTTATCTTTGGTGATTATTATATTCTTTTCATTCCGTTGGCCGGCCTGGTAATCCTGATCATCCTGGTTTCAGGTGGTTTTCTCTGGTGGAAACATTACAGAAGAGGTAAAAGGAAAAATACCGGCCGACATGCCATGGAAAAGAATTGCCAGGAAGTGAACAAAGAAAATTTACAACCCACAACAGAAGAACCGGAACTGACCCCGGTGGAAGAGGAAATATAAAAAACGAAAACAATGATCAAAAAAAACACACTCGAACAGGCAGAAAAGGTAAAAGCAGTAGTTGACGGACGCATCATGTTCAGCAACCCAAAAGCTGAAGCTATTTTGCTTTCATTAAATCCCGGAGAAATTATTCCTGAACACACCAATCCCTTTGATGTCTTATTCATAGGTATGGAGGGTGTTGCCACTTTAAAAAGCGGTAATCAAACGCTTGAACTCGAACCCAAACAAACCCTTTACGTTACAAACGAAGAACCCAGGCAAATGGAAAACCATACTGATGATCCCATTGTGGTTATGGTTGTGAAATTTTTTTGATCCCAAATTAAAAAAGCCACTGCGAAAACAGCGGCTTCAATTTATTATGTGAAATTGTTATTATGCTCCCAGTGTAGCTACCATAACAGCTTTAATGGTATGCAGACGGTTTTCAGCCTGATCAAAAACCACTGAATGTTCTGATTCAAAAACATCTTCTACAACTTCCATTCCGTCAAGACCGAATTTCTGGAAGATCTCTTCACCGATGGTGGTTTCGCGGTTGTGGAAAGCCGGCAGACAGTGCAGGAATTTCACTTTTGGGTTTCCGGTTTTTCTAACTACATCCATATTCACCTGGTAGGGTTTCAGCATATTGATACGCTCTTCCCAGACATGATCAGGCTCACCCATGGATACCCAAACGTCGGTGTAAAGGAAATCGCAATCTTTAACAGCTTCGGCCACATCTTCGGTAATGGTGATCTTTGCGCCGGTTTCCTTGGCTATTTCACGACATTGAGCAACCAGTTCGTCGCTGGGCTGAACTGATTTCGGAGCAGCAGCACGGAAATCCATACCCATTTTGGCAGCACCCACGAGCAGCGAATTACCCATGTTGTTGCGCGCATCGCCCAGGTAGCAGAATTTGATCTGGTGCAGGGGCTTATCGCTATGTTCCATCATGGTGAGAAAATCGGCAAGGATTTGGGTGGGATGGAATTCATTGGTAAGTCCGTTCCACACGGGTACGCCGGAATACTGTGCCAGTTCTTCAACTTTCGATTGTCCGTAACCGCGATATTCAATACCATCGTACATACGACCCAAAACGCGGGCAGTATCTTTCATGGATTCTTTTTTACCGATCTGGCTGCCGGTGGGTCCCAGGTAGGTGACTCTTGCTCCCTGGTCAAAAGCAGCTACTTCAAAAGCACAGCGTGTACGGGTACTGTCTTTTTCAAAGATCAGGGCAATATTTTTACCGTTAAGTCTGGGTTGTTCGTAGCCGCCATATTTGGCTTTTTTCAGATCCAGTGAAAGATCGAGCAAAAACTTTATTTCCTGCGGAGTAAAATCCAGCAACTTCAAAAAACTTCTGTTTCTAAGATTGAATGCCATAGTTTATTATGTTTTAAGGTTTGAAATTTATTTAGATTTTTATTGACTTTGATTTATTGGGTTATTGGGTTA
>SKSE01000188.1 GCA_007118135.1 Bacteroidales bacterium
CAAATCGGTTTCAAAACCCCTATTTGCCAAATAGGCTGCGGTTTTTTGTTTTTTCTGAAACAGATTATCTGCTTTAACTTCTCTCCATTTTTTGGATGCGAGTTCGTTAAGTGTCTTCAAATAATCACTTTCCGTTATTTCTTTCAATGCATTCTTAATGGTCTGTTCATCCAGGTTTCTTATGCGTAGTTCAGATATAATTTTTATTTTACCCCAATTGTTATTGTTAAACTTCCCTCTTGCAAAGGCTTCAGCAAAGCGAACATCGTTGATGTAGTTCTCATTTTTCAGCCATTTTATTATTTTTTCAGTGTCTTGCTTTGATGCTCCCAGGTTTTGAAGCTTAATATCTGCATCATAACTGCAGCGTTCCTGCCATGCACAATATTTGGCCAGTTTCTTTTTTAGTTGCTCATAATCAGTTGCTTTCATAGGGCAAATAAAAAAGCCTGCATTCTATTGTTTGATCTCCTATAGATTTAGGAACAAAAATGCAGGCCCCTTGTTTTGAAAATCAAAGTTTAATCTCGTCGTCCAGTTTGTTGAAAAAACGATACTCGAGAAAATGATAAGCTATGGAAGGTTGGAGTTTGAAAGAAGTTTTGTATTTCAACATCCACTTCAACCTTACAGATAAAATTCCTTTGGTAAGGAAGGCATAAATGTAAGGATGTACCCTTAGGGTAAGGCTCTTTTCATTTTGTTCCTGGGTGAGATACCTCAGGTTATTTTCAATTTCATCAATGAGTATTATACTTGGTTTGATTTCACCTGTTCCACCGCAGGCGGGGCATTTTTCAAGAATTTCCACATTGGTTTCTGTACGAACCCTTTGCCTTGTAATTTGTACAAGCCCAAACTTACTGGGAGGTAAAATATTATGTTTGGCACGGTCCTTTTTCATCTCTTCTTTCATTTTTTCGAAGAGTTTGCGACGGTTTGAAGGCTCCACCATATCGATGAAATCAACTACAATAATACCGCCCATATCGCGAAGTCTCAACTGCCTTGCAATCTCTGCTGCGGCCTCAAGATTGACTTCAAGAGCATTGGATTCCTGAGTGTTATCGGCATTAATACGGTGGCCACTATTTACATCTATTACATGCAGGGCTTCGGTATGCTCAATGATAAGATATGTGCCACCCCTGATTGAAACAATTTTCCCGAAAGAACCTTTAATCATTTTTTCTACACCCAGTGCTTCGAAAACAGGAACTTTACCTTTGTAGAGTTTCAGGATATCAATCTTCTTCGGGGCAATAGTTTTAATGTAATCCTTCAATTCATCATAAATAACCTGATCATTTACGGTAATGCTGTTAAACTCTTCGGTAAGAAGGTCACGTAAAATGGCAGATGTGCGATTGATTTCGCCTTGAATGATCTTGGGGGGTTTGGCATTTTGCAGTTTCTCAACCACATTGTACCATTTATCGACCAGCGAACGCAGGTCAGCATCCAGATCGGCAACCATTTTTCCTTCGGCAACTGTTCTTACAATTACACCGAAGTTGTTGGGTTTGATGCTTTGAACCAGTCTTTTAAGCCGTATTTTTTCGTCAGAACTTTTTATTTTCTGCGAAACAGAGATACGATCGGAGAAAGGCACCAGAACCAGGTATCTTCCTGCAAGGGAGATTTCACTTGTTATCCGCGGGCCTTTGGTAGAAATAGGCTCCTTGGCGATTTGAACCAATACGGGCTGGTTACTGGAAAGAACATTGGTGATTTTTCCAGTTTTCTCAATGTCTTTTTCCAGGATAAAATTATCCATGGAAAGGATCTTTGAGTTCTTTCCTGAAATAGCCAGCTTTGTATATTTGTTCAGAGAATTTACCTGGGCACCCAGGTCAAGGTAGTGTAAGAATGCATCTTTTTCGTAACCTACGTCAACGAAAGCAGCATTTAACCCGGAAATGATCTTTTTTACCTTTCCGAGATAAACGTCACCAACAGAGTAATTGTTATTCTTTTTTTCCTTGTGGAGTTCAACCAGTTGCTTGTCTTCCAGAAGGGCAATACCAATTTCTGAGGTGTTCGAATCAATAATTAATTCTTTGTTCACATTAAAATTTCTTTAAGTAAGTTATTACATTTCATCTTCCTGCGGTTGTCATATTTGCCGCAGCATTCGGGTGTTTACCTTGAAATGGTGATATGGCCCTGGCATAACGATAGGAAAAAGTTTCACCCCATCTGAAAAAATACCGGAGGGTGATGCATTCAGGCATATCATACCCGATTGGATGAATGGTTGGAAGGATACAGGTTCAGAAAGCAAATTGGTGCTAAATAAAATTACATAATGCCACTGAGCATTATGTAATTTTATTTGTCATCCTAAAAACGAAACGTTTTTAAAAGTATATTATTTCTTTTTATGTCTGTTTTTGCGCAAACGCTTTTTACGTTTGTGCGTAGCCATCTTATGTCTTTTTCTTTTTTTTCCGCTCGGCATAGCTTAATTTTTTACGTAATTAATTTCTTATGGAATTTTGTCCGATTTCAGTTTATTTTGTTTTAACTGACTCCTTAACCTCGTTTACAAACTCTTTTGCAGGCTTGAAGGAAGGGATAAAGTGAGCGGGAATAATAATAGTAGTGTTTTTGGAAATATTTCTACCTGTTTTTTCAGCTCTTTCCTTAATGATAAAACTACCAAATCCTCTTAAATAAACGTTTTCACCTTTTACAAGTGAATTCTTTACTGTGCTCATAAAGGCTTCAACAGTTGCCTGAACAGCTACTTTTTCAATTCCTGTTTTGTTGGCAATTTCATTTACAATTTCTGCTTTAGTCATGATAATTTTTGTTTAAGTTATATAATGTTAACGCTCATTTTTGTCAAAATCGGGTTGCAAAGATAATTGTTTTCCTAATTAAAGAAAACAATTTATGTAATTTTATGCCAATGATTTATGTAATTTTTTTTACTTAACCATAGCGTCTCTAAAATGAATTTTTCCTCCAGCTTACTAAAATGGTACAACGAAAATAAAAGAGAACTTCCGTGGAGAGAAACCAAAGACCCTTACAAAATATGGTTATCGGAAATCATATTGCAGCAAACACGCATTGCGCAAGGGTTAGCATACTATCATCGTTTTCTGGAAAAATTCCCGAATGTAAAGGCTCTTGCTGGTGCATCTGAGGATAACGTATTGTCTTTGTGGCAAGGTTTAGGGTATTACTCCCGTGCCCGTAACCTGCATTTTACTGCCAGGGTAATCGTTGAAAGATATGACGGAAAATTCCCGGATAACTATAAAGATCTTCTCAGGCTTAAAGGGATTGGTCCTTACACTGCAGCGGCCATTGCATCCATAGCATTCAATCTGCCCCATGCTACTGTTGATGGCAATGTAACGAGGGTTCTGGCCCGATACTTCGGTATAACAGACCCTGTTAATGAAACGCAGATAATTAATCAAATCAATGAAGCTGCCAATGAACTTATTAATACTGATCACCCCGGTATGTTTAATCAGGCTATGATGGATCTGGGTGCAACCATATGTAAACCCGGAAAACCATCTTGCGGCATCTGTCCGGTAAATAGCGAATGTTTAGCCCGTATCAGGGGAATTGAAGAAACTATCCCCATTAAAACGGCAAAAGTTAAACAGCGCGAAAGATTTTTCCATTTTTTTCTTTTACACAGGCAAACCGATAATGAGCGTTTATTTTTAATTGAGAAAAGAGTACAAAATGATATTTGGAAAAATCTTTATCAATTGCCATTAATTGAAACTTCCAAAGTTGAACTGCAGAATGGTTTGTTGGTTCAACACAGTATACTTGGTAAGCTTATCAGAGAAAATAATTCTGTCGTAACCCAATTTTATGTAAAACATCATAAGCACGTGCTTACTCATCAGCTTTTACAGGTATTTTTTTATAGTATTCCGCTTAGTTCGAATAA
>SKSE01000086.1 GCA_007118135.1 Bacteroidales bacterium
CTAATTCAACGGCAATTTGACTTTTATTAAGTCCTTTCTGTTTTAATTCATTAATTTTGTACCACATAAGGGTCTTTTTAAGATTCTTATTTACCTTCATCTTTTGGGGTTTTTGTCAACTACTAAGATGAAGGTTTTTTATTTAGTTAAGTGGTACTTTTTGATTGCGAAAAATTGGGTATGCAAAGTTGCTGATTACAATTTTCGTGCCGCTGGGAGGAGAAGCAGGAGTAAGGCTATAAAGGGGGAAAACGGAGAATGGTAAATGGAGAAAATGGAATTGGGGGAATTCGAAAAGCGAAAATAGGAGAATAAGAAAGTGAGAAAGAAAGTAAGAAAGTAAGAAATTGAGTAATTGAAGAATAAGATAGATTTTAAAGAACATTTGAGTGCTTTTCATGTTATATCAAATTGATGAAGTAATCTCTGAAATTGCCGAATTTATTAAAGAAAAAATTCTTTATTTGAGTTTCTTTGAATGCTTTCAAAAAAAACATAATTAAAGTATATGTGAATTTTAGACAAGCAAGTGTTTAAAACATATATTTTCATGTTTTCATGCATATTAAGCTGACTTTATAAGTTTGCTGTGGTTTGATTTAAAATGTGAAAACACAAAAAATGTTTGGTTATGTATAAACAGTAGAGTATATTTATCTCTGGTTTAAGTCTGATTGTTATCAATTTATACGAAAAAAAAGTATTTCTATCTGTATTATATTCTTGTTTAGAAATAAATACAGAAATAGAGCAGAAAATTTTTCACTAAACAGCATAAATTGTTTATGAGCTGGTACACTAAGGCAATTGAAGAAAAAAAGCCGCATAGAAAGACCCTTTGGGTTCACTGCAAAAAATGCAAATCACACATTTGGGGAGAAGAGTGGGAGAAGAATCTAAATGTTTGCCCCAATTGCAATTATCACGATACCATAACCTCCTGGCAACGTATTGAGCTGCTCTTTGATAAGGGTAGCTTTCATGAGTTATTTGAGAATATCAGTCCTGTTGATTCTCTCAATTTTACTGATTTAAAGGGAAGCTATAAGGATAAAATACAAGCTAACAAGAAGAAATCAGGAATTTCAGAATCGGTAATTACGGGGCATGGGAAGATTAAGGGATTCAATGTGGCAACAGCCATTATGGACTTTCGGTTTTTAGGCGGAAGTTTAGGTAGCGGCACCGGAGAAAAAATACTTCAGGCCGCTAATTTTGCATATGACTACGGCCTTCCCTATATTGTTTTTTCTGCTTCAGGTGGGGCGCGTATGCAGGAGGGTGTGCTTTCGCTCATGCAAATGGCTAAAACCTGTGCCGGTGTTGCACGACTTAACAAAAAAAATATCCCTTTCATATCTGTACTTCTCAACCCCACCACCGGTGGTGTAACCGCCAGTTATGCCATGATGGGCGATTTGAATATTTCTGAACCCGGCGCTGTAATTGGTTTTGCCGGACGAAGGGTTATAGAGCAAACCATAGGAGAAAAACTTCCTGATGATTTTCAAACCGCAGAATACCTTCTGGAACACGGTTTTATTGATTCAATTGTTCAACGCAAGGATATGAGAGATTATCTGGCCAATGTGTTGAGTTATTATAATCGTTAATATTTATCACCAATTTCTTTTTTTACAAACCAAATTCATGTTTTATGGTAGTAGCAACAGGTGTTAAAGTAATTGAAAAAGCAAAAAAACAAAAATTATCACATAACAGTAAAACCAGCAAAGTTTCGGCCTGGGAAACTGTAAAAATAAGCCGCCATCCCCAAAGGCCTATTCTGCAGGACTATATCCAAAAGGTTTTCACAAATTTTGTTGAATTACATGGCGATCGGGCTTTTGGCGATGACACAGCCATTATCGGCGGATTTGCTCAAATTGGCAATCAAAAAGTTATGTTGATTGGCCATAACAAAGGAAAAAATACCACCGAGCATATTGAACGCAACTTCGGTATGGCAAAGCCTGAAGGATACCGCAAAGCACTCAGATTAATGAAACTTGCTCAGCGATTTAATCTTCCCATTGTCACAATTATTGATACTCCCGGTGCATTTCCGGGTCTGGAGGCTGAAGAAAGGGGGCAGGCGGAATCCATTGCCCGGAATATTACTGAAATGGCCAACATCGAAGTTCCTATTATTTCACTGGTTATTGGAGAAGGAGGAAGTGGTGGCGCTCTTGGTATTGGAGTGGGTGATCGTATACTTATGCTGTCTAATGCCATTTACTCAGTTATTTCTCCCGAAGGCTGTGCGTCCATTCTCTGGCGCGATGCCAAATATGCACCAGATGCGGCTGAAGCACTCAAAATTACTGCTCAGGCATTATTGGAAAATAATATTATTGATGAAATTATTAAAGAACCTGCCGGGGGAGCTCATACCGATTATGAACAGATGGCTTCGGAAGTAAATAAGGTTTTGCTTAGAAACCTGAAAAGCCTTTCGAATTATTCCGTTGCTGAACTCCTGGACATGCGGTTTGAAAAATATTCGGCCATGGGAAAATTTGCTGAATAAAAGGTTGAAAATAGGATTAATGATTAGTTAATTTTTTTAGAAATTGATTTATATGAAAAACAAGAAAGTGCTAAGGATGACTGATACTACCCTGCGTGACGGGCATCAGTCGCTTTGGGCAACCCGCATGCGTACAAAAGATATCCTTGATATCATTGATGTGATAGATAATGCCGGGTATTATTCATTGGAAGTTTGGGGTGGGGCAACATTTGATGTTTGCCTTCGTTTTTTGCGCGAAAACCCATGGGAAAGACTAAGACAGATTAAATCAAAAGCAAAGAATACTCCATTACAAATGCTTTTGCGCGGCCAAAACGTTGTGGGCTATAAAAACTATCCGGATGATCTTCTGGATCGCTTTGTTGAAACTGCCCATGAAAACGGCGTTGACATATTCAGAATATTTGATGCTTTGAACGATACCCGCAACCTTGAGTCGGCTATCAAATCAGTTAAAAAACATGGTGCTCATGCACAGGGTGCTCTTTCTTATACCATAAGTCCGGTGCATACCATTGAAAAATATGTTGAGTACGCTCGCGAGCAGGTTCAACTGGGAGTTGATTCACTTTGCATTAAGGATATGGCAGGGTTGCTGTCGCCGGTTCGCTCCAAGGAACTGGTTGGGGCCCTGGTAAAGGAATTCGGCTTGCCCGTTCAGGTGCATTGCCATGCCACAAGCGGAATGTCAGAAACTGCATATTTTGAAGGGGTAAGGGCCGGAGCAGGTGCTATTGACAGTGCAGTGGCTTCCATGTCGGGTTTCTCATCGCAACCCGCAGTGGAAACCCTTTATCATATCTTTACAGAGATGGGTTACGATCTTAACCTGGATATGGATGCCATAAGAAAGGTAAATAAATATTTTGCTGAGCTGGCACCCCGGCGTGCCAAAGGTCGCGGACATGAAGCTGCTGTGGATGGGGAGATCCTTATTCACCAGATTCCCGGAGGTATGATCTCCAACTATCGATCGCAACTGGAGCAGCAGGATTCCATTGAAAAACTTCCTGAAGTGTTGGAAGAAGTAACCCGCGTTCGCGAGGAACTTGGGTTTCCTCCTTTAGTAACTCCAACCAGTCAAATTGTAGGTACACAGGCTGTTATGAACGTACTTGCAGGGGAACGCTATAAAATCGTTCCGCAAGAGGTAAAAAACTATGTCAAGGGAATGTATGGCCGTTCACCAGTGCCTATTGATAAGAATTTCATGAAAAAGATTCTTGGTGATGAAAAACCTATCACCAAAAGGCCAGCCGATGATTTAAAACCTATGCTTCCCACTGCTACAAAAAATCTATCTCAACCTGAGCTTATAAAAGAAGAAGAAGATATTCTATCTTATTGCCTGTTCCCTGAAGTGGCACTTGAATATTTCAAGTGGAGGGCA
>SKSE01000261.1 GCA_007118135.1 Bacteroidales bacterium
CCGTTGATCACATCAATCCCATGCTTTGCATCCTTGTCGCCACTTTTGGCCACTTTTTCAAGCCGGTGGATTTTTTTCTCAAGGGTTTCCAGGTCACGGCTTATGAGTTCCAGGTCGATGATCTCTTTATCGCGCACCGGGTTTACGCTTCCCTCGATATGCGGCACTATATCATCATCAAAGCAGCGCAAAACGTGCAGGATGGCGTCGGTTTGCCTTATATCGGCAAGGAATTGTGCACCCCCTTTCATTTGTCCGCCACCTTTTACCAGCCCGGGAATATCAACGATTTCAACCGTTGTGGGAACAATTTTGGCTGATTTGGCCAGGTAAAACAATACTTCCAGACGTGGATCGGGCACTTCTATCTGCCCGAGATTGGTGGTTTTGGGTGCACCTGCACCTACCTTACTCTTTGATAAACAATTAAAAACTGTAGTTTTTCCTGTGCCGGACATCCCGACAATTCCGCATTTCAATGCCATAGGGTATTTTTTTTACGGCTGCAAAAGTAAGCATTATTTTGTTTAACTCCCGTCACTCCACTCGAAGTATCCCAAATTCTTCTCCTTCCCTGAGCAAATACTCAAACCCCGGCCTTTGCGCCAGTCCCAGCATGGATTGGGGTTCAAAAAGACTTACCAGGAAATTGCTGTGAAGCTGGGTAGTGGGTACGAGCACATATTCTCCGGTAAGTTCATTGCCATCAAAAGTCTGAGTTACAACCCGGGGCAATCTGTTGGGAAGTTCTTCATCAATACTCGTTTCGATGGATTCGATGAAATAACGTGTAATGACTTTCCCGTCAAGGTCAGCAGTAGTCTCAATTACCAGTTTGTGAAGTTCCAGGAATTCCATCAGTTGGTGGTCACCGGCTGGCACAAGGTAAGCGTTTGGACGACTTATCTCAAGAGTGGTCTGTACTACCGGATGAAAGTTTTCTACCACTACCAGCGTATCAAGCCCGGTTTTTGAAGATGTTAAAGGCAGCATCAGTGTGCTTCCATCAGGAAAGTGCTCCATTCGGATAGCCACTTTTTCCCCGGGTTTGGCTTCTTTCAGATTTTGTTGGGCAGTATTTACCATATTGCGGGTTTCTTCGGCACTGTTATGGAGAAAATCAAGCAATGCCACGATCCCTTCGTACTGTCCTATGGTTCGACGTTCAAGATTTTCAATATAACCATCTTGTCCGTTTATACCTTCATAAATAAAGGAAAGGGCATTTTGTATTGCAAAACTTTGCCGCCCGTCGTCAAAATCAACTGTTGAGTGCCTGGTTCGACCCAGGTTAGGTGCCGGGCCTACTATGTAATTGTGAAAACTGAAACCCTTATCATTGAGATGATTTTCAATATGTGGCAATGCTTTTCTGAGAGCGAATTCTCTGAGTTCTTCCGACACATTGGGATTGGTCGGAATTCCCACCTGTACATCAAAATATTTGTATCCCCCAAATTCAGCCCATGACTCCCTGAAAGGGAAATATTCGTGTATATCAATTGTTACATGGGGTTTGAACTCACGAAAAAGATTGTGAAGAGCTCTTGTCTCAGGTGCCAGTTGCACGATATGGTCGCGGTTCAGATCGATACCACCGGCATTACGCCTTTCATTCATATCCGACCCGTCGGGATTGAGCTGGGGAATAATCCACAACTCAAGGTTTTCGAACCAGTGGTTGTACATGCCATTTGCCATATCGCGGATCAGCAGTAATAAAGCCTCCTTGCCGCTTTGTTCATTGCCATGTTGCTGGGCAAAAATTAGTACGTGCAATTTGTTGTCGGGATATTCATAAGTATCGGAAGCATGCACAGCCACAAGGGGAGTTCCTCCTTCGCTATGTCCAATATAAGTATGATAAAGATTATCGGAGCTTACAACTGCCCTTTCAACAAATTCAATTACTTCCTGCGATGTGGCAGGTTGTTGGAAAGCTCTTAATACTGTTGGTGATTCCAGTGGAGAGGTGCAGGCAGTAAGCCAAAGGGCCAGTATGCTGTATAAAGCTTTTCTCATTTCTGAAGGGTTTGGGTAATTTGTAATAATTTCTTTGAATTGACAAGTGAACCATCTATCCAGTGTATCTTGAACCCTTGTTTTTCCATACGTCTGAACCAGGTCATCTGTCGTTTGGCAAATTGGTGTATGGCTGTATTTAATTTGCCAAGCATTTCATCATAATTAATCTCACCGGTAACATACTGAGTAATGTATTTATATTCGAGCCCGTAAAACATCAGTTGTTCGGGTTTTAATCCCTTTTTGAGCAATTCCTGGATTTCCTGTATCATGCCGTTATCAACACGATGTTTCAATCGCTCTGTAATGCGTTGCCTGATCTCCTTGCGCGGAAAATCAATGGCAAAAATTATGTAGGAGAACTCCGGAAAATCCTTCCTGTCTTCTTTATGTTTATCATTGTAGGTTTCAATTTCTATGGCACGGATAAGACGTTTCCGGTCAGTAGTATCGGTGGTATTATGCAATGATCTGTATTTCTTAAGCATTTCCACCAGTTCATCCTGCGAAAGCAGTTCCAGTTCTTTTCTCAGTTTCTGATTAACAGGAACTTTTAACAAACGATATTTTGCCAGCGCTGCTTCGATGTAAAGTCCTGTTCCACCACACATTACGGCTTGCTTGTCACGTTTACGAATGTGCTCAAAGGCTTTTAGAAAGTGATTCTGAAATTCAAAAACGTTGAACTCGTAACCCGGCTCCACCATATCCACCAGGTGAGCGGGCACCACCCGGCCGTTAACAATATAATCAGCAAGGTCTTTACCTGTTCCAATGTCCATTCCCTTGTAAACCTGTCTCGAGTCGGCGCTGATAACCTCACCATCCATCATATCTGCAAGCTCGGCAGCCAGTTTTGTTTTTCCGGTGGCTGTGGGTCCGGTAATAACGATCAGGTCATATCTGTTTTTTTTAATCTGTTGTATCATTTTTCTGCAATTGAAGTTCGGTTTCAAACAGAAAGATACGGATTTTATCGATCTTTTCCACATCAGAAATCCCAAAATCCAATCCGTTAAGTATATCATCAAGCCCGTTACCGGGGAAATAATGCATCAGAAACTGCTTCAGGTTTTTTTCATCCGACTGCGGATTTTCATTGTGGGAAGTTTTCAGAAACTGCAGTATTCGCAGGCCGTCAACTTTTTCGTGACAGGCTTTAATAAAGCGATTGAGGTCTTTGTGATTTTTACGTAAGGGTTCGTAAATATCGCTGCAGCGCAAATGCGTCTTCAGGAAATCATCCATGGGAGTGGGGTGGGGGCCTTCAAACTGCCTGGGGAATAGTTTGATGGTTTCTCTGACCTTGTCAAACAATTCAAGGTTAAACAGCGGGTAGGCCGACCACTGACCTGCCAGCCCTTTAATTACAGCCGGGCCCGTACCAAAGAATACCCTGTCCGATGCCCGTGTGCCCGGATAAACCGCTTCCGTATTAAATCGAAGTAATTTACCCGCCTTGGTAAGCTTTTGCAGGAAATAAAAATCTTCGCCGCTTTTTTTAGGTGTAAGACCACCTATCTTTTTTACTGCCCATACCGGCGCTGCCATAGCCGAGCCGAGCGGAGAAAAGCAGTAGGGTGTACCCGTAAAGCGCATATTCAGGGCATAATAACGCATATAGATCTCATATCGCAAAATGGCACGGTTCAGATTTTCATCCTCCACCAAAGGGTGGTAATAAGGATTGGCCAGGCCCATAGCATCAGGATTTTTTTGGAAAAGTTCCAGAATTGAAGTCAGATAGTTTTCGCCAAATGTTGTATCAGCATCCATAGACACGATGATATCATCATCAGCTGTTGCTGACATTATGTGATCCATCAACGTCTTGCGGGCCATACCCACCCCCAGTTTGCCTTCCTGCCAGCCGTGCCCCG
>SKSE01000037.1 GCA_007118135.1 Bacteroidales bacterium
ACAACCTTCATGTCGAAAGCAATTTGGCCAAAGTTATCAGAATCATCAATCAATGTTCCCAGGTCAAGGCCCTTAGTTGCCAGATTACCGCTATAGCTTATGCTGGAAAAATCATCATTGCTTCTGATGGCAATATCAGATGTAATTTCACCCAATGCAGTATTGAGCCTTCCGTAAGCAACAAAGTCATAAATGAACCCGGTAAGGTTCCCTGAAAAATTTGCGATTCCAAGATTCTGCACTTCAGCCGGAAGTTTAAGAGGAGCTACACCTGATGAATACGGTATTTTAAAAGTTTCCAGTTCTCTTTTGTTGGTTACAAAGCGTTTGAGAGAGAAATTCAGAAAGGTTTCCTGTATATCTGGTAATCCCAAAACAAGAAAATTCCCCTGAAAGGTTGAGAACATTCCATACTTAAGCAATACTTCATTTCCTCTGAAGTTACTCAGGGTTCCACTCAAATTACCTTCTAACTGAATACTGTTGTCGAGCCCATAAAGCGATGTAATAAAGTATCCCAGTTCATATAATTGAAGTGCGGATGGTTTGACCTCAAAATCCATCCTAACCTTTTGGGCAAAATCACTAAAATCCTTTAGACTCTCATAATCAAGGCTGACATCCATTTCAACACGACTGCGATTGGTTGTTACAGTCATATCATGGGCATAACTGGCCACGGGGCTGAACATTAGCCGGGCTTTCATATCTTCAATAATCAATCCTTTGGATTCTTCAACCGAGAAATGATCTAAAGAAGCATGTAAAACATTATCTTCAAAGGATATATCATTTATAGCCAGGTTGAGCTTACCAAACGCAAAATTGCCCGGATCAAAACCATAGTCCTGATGTTCTGCATTATGATCTGTAAATGAAAGTCCGGAATTACGAAACTCAAAAGATTTTACGGTGACATCCCAATTGGGAAGTTGAAAAGTATCAGTGGGTTCATCAGAAGAGAAATAATCAATAAGGAACTGGAAATTATATTCTTCTTCACCAGGGTAACGCATCATTCCGAGCGAAGCCTTATCAAGAAGTAGCTTGTTAACCTGAAGGTTTCGTCGTGAGAATGAAATCTTACCCACATCAAAAACCATTTCTTTAGCGTAAAGCAAGGGTTTCTGGCGTTGATCCAGCAAACTAATATCTTCAAGCACAATATTCGAAAACCAGGAAATTTTTACTCCTCCTATACTTACTTCAGCATCCAGCTCGCGTGAAAGGTAAGAGGCAGCTTTTGATGTAAGCCAGGTTTGTACTGCAGAGCTTCGAAGGGTAAGATAAGCCAGCGAAGGCAGTAAAAGCATTACAAAGACAGTAAGCAATACTATGTAACGTGTTTTTTTAATAACTTTGCCTCCCTTTTAAGGTATTTAAACGTGTAAAATCTTTGTGGGTTTCAACTGATTTATCCTGACTTATGTAGAATCTTCTGCAGAAGAAACAAATAAACGGAAGCCTTTTAAAAGATTAATCATCTAAAACGAATGTAAAACTATCGTATCTTATTGATGGACACATATATTCTGGGAATCGAGTCTTCCTGCGATGATACTTCCGCAGCCGTATTAAAGAACAACAAAATTCTTGCCAATGTAGTTGCTAATCAGGATGTTCACAAATTTTATGGAGGAGTGGTACCTGAACTGGCATCGCGTGCACATCAGCAAAATATTATCCCTGTCATTCACAGGGCATTAGATATTGCAAAGATAAACAAAAATCAGTTAAATGCTGTGGCCTTTACTAACGGCCCGGGTCTTTTGGGTTCACTTCTTGTGGGTGCATCATTTGCTAAATCTTTTTCTATGGCATTGGGCATTCCACTTATAGAAGTAAATCATATGCATGCCCACATTCTTGCCCATTTTATTGATGATCCGCAACAGCCCGAAAAACCTGAATTTCCTTTTCTTTGCCTTACCGTCTCCGGCGGACACACACAGATTATGCTTATTAAAGATTACTTTAATATGCAGGTAATAGGCCAAACTATCGACGACGCTGCAGGTGAAGCCTTTGATAAAGCTGCCAAAATTATGGGGCTTCCTTACCCCGGCGGGCCGCTTATTGACAAATTGGCTAAAGAAGGGAATCCCAATGCCATTAAATTTCCCCATCCTAATATCCCTGATCTGGATTTTTCATTCAGCGGACTCAAAACCTCCATCCTTTATTTCCTGCGCGACCGGCTAAAGGAAAACCCCGATTTTATTGAACAACACAAGGCCGATCTGAGCGCTTCCATACAGCATACCATTATTGAAATACTAATGCATAAGTTGCGGAAGGCGGCGCACCAAACCGGTATAAAACATGTAGCCATAGCAGGAGGTGTTTCTGCCAATTCGGGTTTGAGAAATGCTATGATACAGGAGAGCGATGCATCAGGCTGGAAAGTGTATATTCCCAAATTTGAATATAGCACAGATAATGCTGCAATGATAGCTATTACAGGATATTTTAAGTATGTTAAAGGAGATTTTGCCAGTCAGAAACTTACCCCCTTCACCCGTTACAGTGATTAAGAATTATTATAAATAAGGCCGGTTTCCTTTTCTGCCATCAATTAAATTATTTTAATCTTTATTTTTACCCCATGCAAATCTGTATGGGGTAACTTCTTATTCACGGTTTGTATATATACTTATTCCAAAATACTAATTCATAAAACATTGGCTGCAACACAAGAAAAATTCAGAAAAAACAGGGCCCTTCGATTCTACAATGAAGTTCTGGGCCTTGACAGGCTTCACTATGGCCTATGGAATAATTCAGATACCAGAAACATTGACGGTTTAATTCAAGCCCAACTTCGTTATGAAGAATTCCTTTCCGATGAAATTGATTTACTGTTTCCTGAAAACTCAGCAGCAAGGATACTGGATGTGGGTTGCGGCACAGGTGCAATGTCTGAAGCATTGTACAAAAAAAAAATCAATGTGGAAGGTTTATCCCCTGATCTTTACCAGAAAGAATTATTCGAGAAAAGAATTCCTGTACCCTTTCATCTGGCCCGGTATCAGACCTTCTTTGCTGAAAAAGTGTATGATCTGATCCTGATGAGTGAATCGGCGCAATACATTCCATTGAAAAGTTTATTTACAAAAACCAATGAACTTCTGAAAGATCAGGGATACCTTATGGTTTGCGACTACTTTGTTCTGGATCAGGCAAATGGCAAAATGGCAAAAAGCGGACATAGGCTAAGCGCTTTCATGGAAGAGGCCAATAAAAATAATTATGAACTGGTAAAAGAAGTTGACATAACAGTAGCTGTTCTTCCCACACTTGATACGGCAAAAATCTTCACTGAAAAATATGTTCTTCCAACCATTGACATTATTGAGGAGAAATTTCGGGAAAGAAGACCCTTTATTTTCAAAACGTTAAAATGGATTTTGAGAAAAAAAATTGCAAAAGCACAGGAGGATATGATTCTTATTGATTCTGCTGAATTTCGCAGAAATAAAAAGTATCTGTTTTTTCTTTTTAGAAGAAGGACCATCGGCTATAATAATTTTAGTTGAAATTTCCAAAAATTATTAGCAAAATATTTTTTTTAATTATCTATGCTATTATGAGTTTATTTTCTATACTTTTCGCCAAACATTTTTAATATGCGCATAAAAAGAATTATTCCACAAACTGCAATTGATTCAATTCCAATGCCTGATGTTCCTGATCTGGCATTGATGGATCCGCTTATAGAAAAATACAAAACCCGGAAAGGAAATCTCATTCCACTTTTACAGGGGACACAGGAGATTTATGGTTATATACCACACGAAGCCTTCCTGAAATTGAATCGTGAAACCGGGCTTAAACTCAACGAAATGTATGGAGTAGCAACGTTTTATGCACAGTTTAGACTGTCACCGGCAGGTAAGCACATCATTAAAATGTGTCATGGTACAGCATGTCATGTTCAGGGAGTAACAGCCATAACCGATGAATTATCCGATCTGCTCAACGTCAAGGACGGAGAAACTACCGAAGACAGGATCTTTACGTTAGAAACCGTTGCATGCCTGGGTTGCTGCTCTCTTGCGCCGGTAATGATGATAGGAGAAGAGACCTATGGGAAACTCACTCCTAAAGAAGCTTCAAAGATTGTAAAGGAAATCAGGAGGAATGAAAAACTCATGGAAAATGCAAAAAGTTAGGATGCTGAAATATTTTTGAAGCTTTTGTCAGGCAAGAAAAAATCTGAATCTGCAAAAGAATTTAAACATATAACTTGAAATCGAATACCCGTAATATGAACAAAACAACAGTAATAGTAGGACTTGGAAGCTGTGGTCTGGCTGCAGGCGCAGGAAAAACCTATGATGAGTTTCACCGAATCAGGCAAGCCGACAAAATAGATTTTGAAATCAAGAAAACCAGCTGTATTGGCATGTGTTTCCGCGAACCCCTTGTTGAAATCATCGATGAAACCGGCAAATATCTTTACGGCAACGTTGATGTTAAGCGGGTTGATGAGATCATTGAGAAACATATCAAAAACTTTTCGCCAATCCCCGATTACATTATAGAATCGGAGAAATATAAATCGGAAGATGCCTCATTCTTCGATGGGCAGGTGAAGATCACTCTGAGAAATTGCGGTCATATTGATCCAGAAAGTATTGAAGAGTATGAGTCACAGGGTGGCTATGAGGCCATGCGAAAAATTTCCAATACCAACATGTCGCCCGAAAAAGTCATTCAAAGTGTTCTCGACAGCGGTATCAGAGGCCGCGGTGGCGGTGGATTCCCGGCAGGTATGAAGTGGAAATTTGCCAGAAATTTCACATCCGATAAGAAGTTTGTAATCTGCAACGCTGATGAGGGTGACCCCGGAGCCTTTATGGACCGCTCCATACTGGAAGGTGATCCGCATAGCGTTATTGAAGGTATGATGATATGTGCCTATGCTATTGGAGCTTCCGAAGGCTATATCTATTGCCGTGCCGAATATCCACTGGCAATAAAAAGACTGAATATCGCACTTGATCAGGCTCGCAAAAAAGGCTACCTGGGTGAAAATATTTTCGGAATTCCCAATTTCAATCTTGAAATTCAGATAAAAGAAGGCGCAGGAGCATTTGTTTGCGGAGAAGAAACTGCACTCATTGCATCTATAGAGGGCGAAAGGGGCATGCCTCGCCGACGTCCCCCCTTCCCTGCCGAAAGCGGATTATGGAAACATCCCACCAACATCAATAACGTGGAAACCCTTGCCAATATTCCATGGATCATTTACAACGGCCCGGAGGAATTCGCTAAATACGGAACGGAGAAAAGCAAGGGAACCAAGGTTTTTGCCCTTACAGGAAAGATTAAACATGGTGGACTGGTGGAAGTCCCCATGGGAATAACCATCAAAGACATCATATACAAGCTGGGCGGAGGTATTACCGGTGATAAAAAATTTAAAGCTGTTCAGTTGGGTGGACCTTCAGGAGGTTGCATTCCTGAATATCTCTCGCACACCATTGTGGATTACGACAGTGTAAATGCCACAGGTGCCATCATGGGATCAGGCGGTATGGTGGTTATGGATGAGACCACCTGTGTGGTTGATGTAGCTAAGTTTTTCCTTGATTTCACCCAGAAAGAATCATGCGGAAAATGCACTTTCTGCCGGATCGGTACCAAGCGTATGCTGGAAATTCTCACCCGTATTACCGAAGGCGAAGGCAGGCAGGGCGATATTGAAATGCTTGAGGAGATTGCACATACCATTAAGGACAGTTCGCTCTGTGGTTTAGGCCAAACAGCGCCCAACCCGGTACTTACAACCATCAAATATTTCCGCGACGAATATGAAGCTCATATCCGCGATCATAAATGCCCTGCATTAAGCTGTAAAAAATTGCTTACCTATGAGGTAATTGCTGAAAACTGCACCGGATGCATGGCATGTGCAAAAGGTTGTCCGGTTGATGCAATAGAAGGTGAGAAAAAGCAGGTGCATAATATCCTGCAGGATGTTTGCATTCAGTGCGGAGTATGTTTTACCAAATGTAAATTCAAAGCCATCAGATTGTCCTGACCGGCTGATATAATTAATTTGAAAAGTTTTTCTGAAAATATTGCCGCTTGCGGTTATCACAAAGCCAAAACAAAATGAGTAAACTCAATATAATCATCAACGGAAAAATTGTTCAGGGATTAAGAGGAGAATCCATCCTGGAAATGTCGCGTCGGTTAGGTATAGAAATTCCTACTCTTTGCCACGACCCAAGACTGGAGCCCTATTCATCCTGCTATTTGTGTGTTGTGGAAGTGGAAGGCATGAGGGGCCTGCAGCCCGCATGTTCAACTAAGATAACAGAGGGAATGCGCATAGAAACTGAAAACGGAAGGGTTGTAAAATCCAGAAAATTTGCACTGGAGCTAATGGTAAGCAATCACTATGCCGATTGTGTAGCTCCCTGCAAAGAGCGCTGTCCCGCCGGAGTAGATGTGCAGGGATATATTGCACTCATCAACCAGGGCAAACACAGCGAAGCAACCGGACTCATCAAAAAGACAAACCCGCTGCCCGCTATATGCGGCAGGGTATGCGTGCGTCCATGCGAAGTGGCATGTCGCCGAAACCTTGTTGAAGGTATCGGGGTGGGTATTGATTATCTGAAAAGGTACACATCTGATATTGACCTGGTTTCTGACGATCGTTATATGCCCGAGGTAAAACCTGCCACAGGTAAAAAGGTTGCTGTGATAGGTGCCGGCCCTGGAGGACTCTCTGCCGCTTATTTTCTGGCCTGCGAAGGGCATAAAGTGGAGATCTTTGAGGCAAGTCCGCATCCGGGTGGTATGCTGCGCTATGGTATACCCCCCTATCGTCTTCCCAATGATATTATTGACAAGGAGGTAGAAGGTATAACAGCATTGGGCGTAGAAATCCATTACAATCAAAAACTGGGCGAAAACATTTCATACAAAGACCTCAAGGAAAAGTTTGATTCAGTAATACTGGGCATTGGCTCTCAGAATGGAACCGGCATAGGTTGCGAAAATGATGATGCGGGAAATATCTTCTCAGGCATCGATTTCCTTCGCAACATGGAAGTAACAGGCCAGAAATATGACTTTACAGGGAAAAAGATTGCGGTAATCGGCGGTGGAAATACTGCCATGGACTGTTGCCGTACAGCTATGCGATGCGGTTCAACCGATGTTACGGTTTTATACCGCCGGACAGAAAAGGAGATGCCCGCCAATCCCATCGAAATACATGAATCAAAGCTGGAAGGAATCAAGTACAATTTCCTGACTGCACCGGCAAAGGTAAATAAGGATGAGAATGGAAATCTTAAATCACTGACCTGCTTCCGCATGGAGCTGGGTGAGCCGGATGCATCGGGAAGAAGAAGACCCGTAAAAATCGAAGGTTCAGAATTTGACATTGAACTTGATTACATTCTGGCTGCCATTGGACAAAAAACCAATGTAAACTTCATTGACGATATTAATCAGTGGGCAGGAACAGAGCTCCGTCTGAACAAATGGGGCGATATTGATGCCAATCCCAAAACCCTTCAGACATCCATCAGCAATGTGTTTGCATGCGGCGACGGTGTTACCGGACCGGCAACATTGATTGAGGCTATTGCACAGGGTCGGTTGGCTGCACAAAGCTGTAATAAATTTTTACAAGGGGCTGAAGTTTCACCACCTGATTTTGAATTCATAAGTCGCAGGGATCATTTTCAGGAACAAAAAACAGAAGATTATTCCGATTATTTCGAAAAGCAGGACAGAGAAGAAATGCCCACCATGGATCCTGCAACCCGCAAAAACTTCGATGAGGTGGAACTGGGTTATACCGATGATCAGGCTTTGAGTGAAACACTTCGCTGCCTTGAATGCGGTTGCTCAGAATACTACACCTGTGACCTGAAAAAATATGCTACCCGCTATGATGCAGATCAGAAAAGGTTTGGTGGTGATTTTCAGAAATTCCAGGTTGATTTTTCGCATCCCCACATTGAGATTGATAACAACAAGTGTATCCTTTGCGGTCGATGTGTAAGAATTTGCAAGGAGGTTGTCGGGGCAAATGCCCTGGGGCTTGTTAACAGAGGATTCGTAAGTTATGTTGCTCCCAGCCTGGGAGGCAAACTCAGCGACACCAATTGCGAATCATGCGGCATGTGCATTTCTACCTGCCCAACCGGTGCCATTACGGAAAATGTGCCCTTTAAGGCGGGTCCGCTTGCCCTGGAAAGTTTTAAATCGATCTGCAACTATTGCTCTGTTGGGTGTGAAGTGGAATACCATCACAAAACAGGCTTTGTAACCCGTGCTACCGGAAGCAACGGACTGGTAAATAAAGAAGGCAACTTATGCCGGTTAGCCCGTTTCGGTTATAAATATATTAACAGCAAAGAGCGTATTACCACACCATTGGTGAAAGAAAACGGCGGCTTCAGATCTGCTTCATTCAATGAAGCTTACGAAATCATTTCGAAAAAAATCAGGGATGTGGCACCCGATGAAAATGCTTTTTATGCCGGTGCACGGCTTTCCAACGAAGAAATTTACTTGATTCAGAAACTGGCCCGCGCCGGAGTGGGTACACATAACATCAGCAGTTTCCACTATATGGAAAGAGGCGGAGGCTATCTGAGAAACAGTTTAGAGAATGTACCTTTTGACCAACTGTCCAAAGCAGGAAAAATATACCTGCTGGCCAGTGAAACCAATATGGAAAACGGTGTTGCCGGATTCTATATTTACAACAGCTCTTTTCTGAGCAACATTCCTCTGGTTCTCATAACCGACAAAGATGAAAACAGCATGTCGCACAAAGCTACAAGGCAGTTGAAAGTAAAATCTTATTACCATTTCATCAAAGCATCCATTCACTACATTTTCAGTAAAGGCCTCGAAAATGCCGTTTATCTTGATGACCATTGTCCCGGCTATGAAAAATTCAAGGAACAGGTGCTGGCCGAAAACTTTGATGAACTTGTAAGTAAAAGCGGATGCAGTGCAGATAAGATAAAAGCCTGGGCTGATGAGTATAATAAAGAACAACATGCCGTTGTGGTTTTTGCTGAACAAAATCTTAGTGCCAATGCCTGCATTGAACTTCGCAACCTTGCACTTATTGCCGGCAAGACCGGGAAAACTGCATCAGGACTTATTGCACTTAAAGAAAAGAACAATTCGCAGGGGATTTTCGATATGGGTGGTTGTGCTGCATTATCAGTGGGCGGACAAAATATTGCCGATCCAGATGTTTTGAAAATCATCAAGGATACCTGGAAAACTGAAAAGTTGCCCGAAAAGGCTGATGCTGAGCAAATGACTTTACTCAAAGAAGGTAAAATCAAAAACATGCTTATTTTTGGGGAAGACCCTGCAGGAACTGCTATAGATAAGAAGAAAATCAATGAACTCTTGGCAAAGGCAGATTTCAAAGTGGTTCAGGATTATTTCATGAGTGAAACAGCACAGGAAGCAGATGTTATTTTACCTGCAAGCCTTCCCTTTGAAACGGGAGGTAGTTTTACCAACACGCAAAAATTCATTCAGCAGTTTGGCAAAACACATCACGGCAAAATTGAACAAAACAATTTTGAGCAATTAAAAGCATTGCACAAGGCTTTGGGATTGGATGCAAAATATGAAACTCCTGTAGATGTAATGCTGGAGGCTGCTTCCATATTGCAGAAATTACCGGTTACCAATCAACGGGAGTTGAGCCATACAGATCATGATAACCCAACTGTATTATTTGAAGCAGGCTGCGATTATTTGCAGCATAATTTTGAGAAATTGATTTAATAATGGATGGAACGCGGTTTGAGCATATCTATAGGATTACTTATGATCAGGTTTTTTAAAATGATCAAATAAGAAAACCACAATTATCCTTAATCATAACCAATCAGTGCAATCAGCGTTCCTTATAAAAAATAATGCCATGGAAAAATTCAAAACCATTGATGAAGTTCTCGATTTTGCCATGAAATCGGAGCAGGAAGCCGTAGACTTTTATAACCAACTGGCTACCACTATGAAAAACCAGGAAATGCGGGAAACTTTTCTTCAGTTCGCAAAGGAAGAGGTAGGCCATAAGGCCAGGTTGCAAAAGATCAAGGATGAGAGATTATTTGATCTGTCGGATGAGAAAGTACAGGATCTGCAGATATCAGATTACGTTGTGAGCGCCAAACCTTCGCCGGATATGAAATATGCTGACGCACTGGTGTTGGCCATGAAGAAAGAAAAAGCTGCATTTAAGTTATATACCAACCTGGCCAGCAGAACAGAAAACCCCGAAATTAAAGCCGTATTTCAAAATCTGGCAGTGGAAGAATCAAAACACAAGCTCCGCTTTGAGTTGGAATATGATGAGCATGTGATGCGGGAGAATTAATCTTCAATAAGTTTAAAATAAAAAAAACCGGGGCGCCACATTAAGTAGCATCCCGGCCTGATGTAATATTGAAGTTGGGGCACGAATCAACGTCGTGCTCCAACTTTATTTTTTATCAGTTCCTTGTTTTTATGGTGCAGCCAATTGCTCTTGTAACTGCAGGATCAGGTGATTGACCACGTTGAACTGCACTAATGGCATTGGCAAGAAACCTTTCTTCAACTGCACTTGCATCTCTGTGGTTGTCATCAATGGCTCCGATATATGCAACCCTCAGATCACGTCCATCTCTTTTCACGAGAAATACGTGGGGTGTATGAGTGGCTCCAAAGCGCGGATACACAGTTTGGTTAGCATCAATTACATACGGAAAGGGGAAGCCTTTCTCCCTGGCGCGAATTTTCATATTGGAAAAGGAATCGCGAGGCTCTGCAATTGTATCATTGGGGTTAATAGCAATAACCGGGAAGCCTTGTGGAGCAAATTTTTTGTGAAGTTCTATCATTCTGTCTTCATAAGCAACAACAAAAGGACAGTGGTTGCAGGAAAAAATTATGATGAATCCGTTTGCATCCGGAAAATCAGCCATTGAAACATAGCTACCATCAACATTTTTCAGGCGAAAGTCTTCAACCTTATCACCCACCTGGTAACCCTGGGCAATGGTTGCTACTGCAAAAAGCATAGCACTTAGTAAAATTCCTAATTTTTTCATTTTTCTTGGATTTTGGTTTATACTCGCTTTAATTTAACAAAGGGGTTATAATTTCTTTTAATTCTTCATAATCAAACTCACGCTGATAAAACTTACGGTAGCTGGAGTTATATACCAATGTGGCCGGTATAGCACCGGTCCACTCTTCATCTACCCTGGGTATCCATCTGTTGGCCCGGGTATCGTCGAGCAAAATTACCTGAGCCTGCATATTCATACGCTCAATAAACGGAATTACACGACTTTCGATCTGTGCGGGAAAATCAAGGCTTACAAATAGAACTTTGACCTTCTGGTCTTTATAATTTTCATAAAGTTTCTCAAAATAAGGAATCTCTTTCACACATGGAGCACACCATGTAGCCCAGAAATTTATTACATAAATTGAGTCGGTTTCTTTATGTAGCCAATGTTCAAATTCTTCAAAATTATAAACCTTAAGCTGATCAGATTTTGAAGCATGAACTACATGATAGATGAATAAAACTGTAAAAAAGGTAAGTATCGAAAGCTTTTTTTTCATAATAAACTGCTTAGGTTTATGTAAATATAAAAAATAATCATGCAAAAAACCTGCATGTTATTGTAAAATATCTTAAATACAACGCATTAAAGAAAATTAAACAGATGAGTAACAAACTAATCTGTTTATAGTTTGGTCTGAATAACAAATTGATCTTTTTTAACACCCCTGCATGACAAAAAAAGGCCATTCCGGTAAGAGGAATGGCCCTGAGTATCAATTGCAAAATTTCTGTTATTTTGCAAAAGCAACAGCCCTGGTTTCCCTGATAACTGTAATTTTAATTTGTCCGGGATAGGTCATTTCTGTTTGTATCTTCTTGGAAAGATCATATGAAATCTGCTCAGCTTCTTTATCGGAAATCTTGTCGCTTCCTACAATTACTCTGAGCTCACGACCTGCCTGAATAGCGTATGTTTTAACAACACCGGGGTAAGAAAGCGCAAGTTCTTCAAGATCGTTCAAACGCTTGATGTAAGCTTCAACAACCTCTCTTCTTGCTCCAGGTCTTGCTCCTGAAATGGCATCACAAACCTGAATGATGGGCGAAATAAGATTATCCATCTCAACTTCTTCATGGTGAGAACCTATGGCATTACAGATTTCAGGTTTTTCCTTGAATTTCTCTGCGAGCTTCATACCTAAAATAGCATGTGGCAAATCGGGTTCATTATCCGGAACTTTTCCGATATCGTGCAGTAGTGCAGCCCTCTTGGCCAGTTTGGGGTTTAAACCCAGTTCTGATGCCATAGTTGCTGCAAGATTGGCAACTTCTTTGGAGTGTTGCAGCAGGTTTTGCCCGTATGATGAACGGTACTTCATCTTACCCACCAAACGAATAAGCTCATGGTGCATTCCATGTATACCCAGGTCGATAGTAGTGCGCTTACCAATTTCCATGATCTCCTGATCAATTTGTTTCTTGGTTTTGGCAACCACTTCTTCGATACGTGCGGGGTGAATACGCCCGTCAGTAACAAGTTTATGCAATGACAAACGGGCAATTTCCCGTCGCACGGGGTCAAATCCGCTCAAAATAATTGCTTCCGGAGTATCATCTACAATAATTTCAACGCCAGTTGCAGCTTCCAGTGCTCTGATATTACGACCTTCGCGACCAATTACCCGACCCTTAATCTCATCATTTTCAATGGGGAAGATTGAAACTGAATTTTCAATTGCAACTTCAGTAGCAGTGCGCTGAATGGATTGAACTACAATTTTACGTGCTTCCTTATTAGCACTTATTCGTGCCTCCTCCATAATGTCCTTGATGTAGGTCTGAGCATCGGATTGTGCTTCTTCTTTAAGGGTTTCAATTAACTGTGACTTGGCTTCATCTGCCGACATTCCGCTGATAGATTCCAGTTTTTCCAGTTGATTTTTGTAAATTTTGTCAAGATCAGCCTGCTTTTTGTTTACAATTTCAAGCTGCTGGTTCAGGTTTTCTCTAATCAGGGCTACTTCATCTTGTTTGCGCCCTAATTCTTCCATTTTCTGAGAAATAGTTGCTTCCTTTTGTTTCAGGCGATTTTCGCCCGTAGCAATCTGGCTGTTTTTTTCCGAAACATATTTCTCATGCTCCGATTTGAGTTGAAGAAATTTCTCCTTCGCCTGAAGGATTTTTTCCTTCTTTAAAACCTCAGCTTCTGTTTTGGCATCTTTAAGTACCTGCTGGCTCTTTTTTTCCAGGGTCCTGCGTAAAAACGTCGCAGAAACCGCGATACCCGTACCTACAGCAACCAGGGTAATAACAACAATAGTGATTATATCCATATGGAGTCTGATTATAATAATGAATGAATAGATAATAAAAAAACCCGCAATTAATTCAGGAGGTTTATATGAAACCCCAATATACATGGATGAGGAGGCCGGAAAACATCGAACGTCCAATGATCGCCGAAGCGATTTTATCATGACGAATCATGATAAATGAGGCCTGTTCTTAATTAACCGAGCTATTCCCCAAAGGTTTTTAATGTTGAGTTTCAAAAACGTGTATTGAATTAATGCGGGT
>SKSE01000178.1 GCA_007118135.1 Bacteroidales bacterium
GTTATTAGGTTAATGGGTTATTAGGTAATTAATATGCTTGTTTAAAATGCTGATAAACATAGGATTAAATCGTGTTAAATTGATTCAGGTGGCTTATACAAAGTTGTTTGCATTCGCGGCAAACATTTTCGCAAGTGCAGTCTTCAAAAGCCTTCTCAATGATCTTGTTTTGCTGAATCGTGTGAAATTTGCTGGAACCGCTTGCCGGACTTCCACTGGGTGGTCGGGCTATAACACCGGGGTTAAAAGAATTCAGGAAATCATTGATAAAATACCATGCTCCCATATTCTTGGGTTCTTCCTGCACCCAAAGCCATCGTTTGGCGTTGTTGTATTTTTTCTTTAAAGCCTTTAATTCTTTTTCAGGTACAGGGTATAATTGTTCAAGCCGCACAATGGCGGTATTATGATGGTTTTTTTCCTGTTTGTGTTCTTCCAGCTCATAGTAAACTTTACCGGAACAAATTACTACACGTTCAATCTTTTCAGGGTCAGCATTGTCATCATCAATCAATGGCAGAAAACTGCCGGTGGCGAGTTCTTCAAGCGAAGAAACGCATTTGGGATGGCGAAGCAGGCTTTTGGGTGTGAAAATCACCAGGGGCTTTCTGAAATCCCTTTTCATTTGCCTTCGCAAAATGTGAAAAAGATTGGCGGGAGTTGTGCAGTTTGCAACCTGCATGTTATTTTCAGCACATAATGCAAGAAATCTTTCCATTCGTGCACTTGAATGTTCAGGGCCCTGCCCTTCAAACCCATGGGGTAATAACATTACAAGGCCGTTCATAACCCTCCATTTTTCTTCACCACTGCTTATAAACTGGTCAATGATGATTTGGGCCCCGTTTACAAAGTCTCCAAATTGCGCCTCCCAGATAACCATGCTTTTTGGGCTTGCCATGGCATATCCGTATTCAAAACCTAATACTCCAAATTCAGAAAGTAAAGAGTTATAGATCTCGAACCGGGCCTGATTTTCGGAGATATGATTCAATGGGGTATAGCTCTCAGCAGTATCTTCGACAATGAGGACGGCATGACGGTGTGAGAATGTTCCTCTTGCAACATCTTGTCCTGAGAATCTCACATGTACACCCTCATGTACCAGGCTGGCATAAGCAAGCAGCTCTCCCATGGCCCAGTCAATCTTTGTTCCGTTTTCAATCATTTTTCTTCGTTCTTCCATCAATCGGATGGTTTTTCTGAAGAAGGATTTGTCGTCGGGTAACTCTGTAATTTTCTTTCCCAGGAAACGGAGTGTTTCAATATCTTTTTTCGTGTCAGCACCATTATGAATCTGCAAAATATCGGGCCTGGGGAAGGCTTTCCATGTATTTTCCAGGAATGGGTCAATGTTACCTTTTTCTATTTTCCTCGACTCTTCAAGCTCTTTGTCCAGAATTTCATTGAACGTGTCACGCAGTCCTCTCTCGTAATCTTTATTAATTACGCCATCCTTTATTAGCTTTTCAATATAAATGGTGGCAGGATCAGGGTGTTTCTCAATGGTTTTATAAAGCAATGGCTGTGTAAAACGGGGTTCATCGCTTTCATTATGTCCGTATTTTCTGTAGCATAGTAAATCTATAAACACATCACGCTGAAACTTTTGCCTGAATTGCATGGCAAGTTTTATGGTGTATACAACAGCTTCAACATCATCGCCATTTACATGAAATACGGGCGATTGAATGGTTTTGGCAACATCGGTACAATATGTACTGCTTCTTGCATCAAGATAATTGGTTGTAAAACCCAACTGGTTGTTTATTACCAGGTGAATGGTTCCACCGGTTTTATAGCCAGGTAGTCGCGACATCTGGGTCACTTCATAAACAATTCCCTGGCCCGCAATCGATGCATCGCCATGGATGAGAATCGGTGCAATCTGCGAATAGTCACGATCGTATTTCTGATCTGCTTTTGCTCTTGCAATGCCTTCAACCACAGGATTTACTGCTTCCAGATGGCTGGGGTTGGGCGAGATGTTTACATTGATGGTTTTACCCTTTTTAGTTTTTGTTTCAAGAGTGCATCCCAAATGGTATTTTACATCACCCAGTAAGGTTTCATCGGCGTAAGCCATACTTTCAAATTCACTGAAAATTTTCCGGTAGGATTTGTGAAGAATATTGCCCAGCACATTAAGCCTGCCACGGTGGGCCATCCCGATAATAAATTCATTAATACCAGATTCGGCTCCCAGTTCAATTACAGCATCGAGTGCAGGAATAAGGGTTTCTCCTCCCTCAAGAGAAAAACGTTTTTGACCTGGGAAACGCCTTCTTATAAAATGCTCAAAGCCAACGGCTTCGGTGAGCTTTTTCAATATTTGTTTTTTTGTATCTGTATCAAAATCAGGAATATTCCTGCAACTTTCCATCTTGTTTTTTAACCATTCAACTATTTCAGGTGTACGGATATACACATATTCTACTCCTACACTCTGGCAATAGGTTGCCTGCAGATGTTCAATGATTTTTTGAAGACTTGCTTTGCCTATACCTATTTCACTTCCTGCCTGAAATTCATGCTGAAGGTCATCATCACTAAGTCCGAAATTCTGATGATCAAGAGTAGGGGAGTATTGACGACGGGTTCTTACAGGATTGGTTTTCGTAAATAAGTGTCCTCTCTGGCGGTATGCATTAATGAGATTAATGACCTTAAATTCATTTCGAAAAACCCGGCTCTCTTTTTCCGATAAATGATCCGAGTCGGGATAGTGAGTCTGCGAGAATTCGAAACCGCGAAAAAAGTTCTGCCAGTCGGAACTGATACTTTCAGGATCGGTAAGGTATTTCTGATAAAGTGATTCTATGGCCTGGGGATCTGCATTGCCCAGATATGAAAATTTTTCCATATGTGTTGTTTTCAAAGGCTAAAGGGTGAAATGCAAATTTAATACTATTTGTTTGAACGGTAAGTTGTTTTCTTTGTTTAACCCGTTAATCCGGATTTTGTTTCGGGAAATTATTACTGAATAGTACATTTTTCCTATTTACAAGTGAGATTTCTCAAATACAAAAAAAACTTAAAACGAAATATTTTAATGTTTTGAATAAAAACGTGACTGAAAAAATAATATCGTTAAGAAAGAATAATGTATGGATAAAGTTAGATATTCATTAAACTGATGAAATTCATCAATTTTTTTGTTCTTTTGATGCATAAAAACACACATTTTAATATTTAAAATCTTTTGTTATTATTGTGTAAGTGTTATAATTTTATAGTTTCTTAAGATTAAATAAAAATTAAGTTAAACTAATTTTTTGCCTATGAATAAGAAGATTTCCTGATTAATAAAAAATAAAATTAAAACCTTTCAAGAAGGTTAAATTCATTTCAACATTTTACAAACTAAACGAAAAAACATTATGAAGAGATTTACTTTATTTTTAACAGCGATGTTGTTCGCTCTTTTTTCTTTCAGTCAAACAGTGATTCTTAGCGACCAGGATTTGCAAAAATTGCAAATGCTGGAAGATGCGAAATTGGAAAAAAAGATGATGGATGAAGGGGCAATAGAAAGTAGCCCCAGATTTTTACAAGGGTTTCCAGGTTATACTAAAGCTATTGTTTGCCCGGAAGACGCATCCTATTCAAATCCCCCTTTGAATTTTGAAACCGGGGTAACATCAAATAGTGATGCCGGTTACGAAGCAGCTCAAAAATTTGAAGACCTTGAAGGTGCTATTCAATCGATTCGCTTTTTTGGTATTCAGGCAATTAACCCTGGAACAGGTTGGCAACCAATGAATGACGTTGATCCTTACGTTTTTGAAATTAAATTTTACGAGGATAACGGTGGTTTGCCTGGTACTTTAATTAGTACTCATAATGCCACGCTAAACCATGTCAA
>SKSE01000260.1 GCA_007118135.1 Bacteroidales bacterium
AACTTTTTACAGCCAGTCATTATGCAACCAGCCACTGGTTGCCTTCATTGGGTGACCTTTTCTTAAATGTATTATTTTTAACTTTTTCTCTTTTCGCAGTTTTTGCTCACAGAAATAAATTCTCACTTCCCGAAAAAACAGGTTTTATTCCTAAAATCGGATTGTCATTTGCACTGTTATTTTTTGTAGCAATTACAGCACATTTGTTAATTTTATCGTTGCAGAATCTGGTTATAAATTCAAGGTTAAGCCTCAATGTAAATTTTATTTTTTCACCTGATATATACAATATACTGGGCTTTTTAGCCATCAGTCTTTTCTTTATAGCATATTACTTTCTAAGCAATATACTTTTCGATCTTGTAAACCGGTATCTCACAAACAGGAAAGAAAAATTGGTGTTTTTCCCGGTTTCGGCAATAATATTGCTACTTGTATTTTACTTCGCCGGGAATGCTTACTTTTTACTATGGTTGCTATTATTTGCAACATCGTTCTTTTATTTTTTTAAACGTCACTCTACCCATATAAGTTTGTCATTCACACGCCTGATCATATCTTTCTTTGTTTTTTCTATAATCGCTACCTGGGGTTTACAGATATTTAATCATGAAAAGGAAAATGCCAAAAGACAAAATGTTGCGATACGGTTGGCCTCAGAGCAAGATCCTATTGCAGAATACCTTTTTACCGATTTTGAAGATATTCTATTTTCGGATTCCGTGCTATTCGACCAGGTAATTCGTGATCCTTACAATGAAGAGGGGTTACTTGACTATTTGAAGGCTGAATATTTTTCAGGGTTCTGGGCAAAATACGATATCCAGCTTACCACCTGCTCCCCGGGTGAAGTTTTATTCTTTCAGCCGTTTGAAGAAGAGTTGGATTGCTTCTACTATTTTGATTATCTCATTGAAGAGTTCGGAAAGCAAACCTTGAGCAATCATTTTATTTACCTTGATAACAATACAGGCAGAAACTCTTACATTACCATTATTCCTGTGCTTTCTGATGCAGATGACTTTGTCTTTTACCGGTTATTTATTGAGTTTGAAGCAAGATTTATTCCCCGTGAACTGGGATTTCCTGAATTGCTTGTGGATGAACAGATAGATATTAGCCGAAATATTGGCAACTACTCTTATGCCATTTATAAAGATGATATTATGACCCTGAAATATGGTCCTTATTTCTTCAGCATCAATTCAACAGCCTATAATGCCAGCGATGATACGTTCGTGTATTTTAATGCAGATGGATATAATCATTTAATGTACAATCGTGATGAGAATACACAAATAATGGTTAGTAAACCTGAAGAATCCATGCTTGAGAGAATAGCACCGTTCTCTTACCTTTTTATTGTATTCTTTATATTCAGTATTTTAATCTGGGTTTTGGTTTTGCACATCAATAATGAGTTGAAGTTTTCTTTGAATTTCAAGAAAAGGTTGCAATTTTCAATTATTGGTATAGTGCTGGTATCAGTGGTTTCCATAGGGAGTGCTTCAGCCTGGTTTATCTTTAACATTTATAAAAATAAGAACGAGGCAATTATTAATGAAAAAGCCCATGGAATTCTTATTGAGATGGAAAACCTTCTGGCAGATGAAATGTATCTTGATTTTACCTATGAAGAATATCTTAATCAAATCCTGATGCGGCTTTCGCATATTTTCTTTACGGATATAAATATTTTTAATCCGCGTGGAGATTTACTGGCATCATCACGGCCCCGGGTATTTGAAGAGGGTCTGATATCACCGGTAATGGATCCTGTTGCCTTCAATCAGCTGAAAATCAGCAGAAAAAGTCTTTTTATTCATGATGAGAAGATTGGAAACCTTGAGTATATTTCTACCTACGTTCCTTTGCGAAATCTTATGGGTGAGCTTATTGCTTACATAAATCTGCCTTATTTTGCTCAGCAAAGCGAGCTTCGTAACGAAATTTCGTACTTCCTGGTGGCTTTTATTAATATTTACCTTCTGTTGCTATTGTTATCAGTGATTATTGCATTCTTTATCTCAAACTATGTAACACGTCCGCTTCAGCTCATCAGGAATAGCATTTCAAGGGTAAGTTTTGGCAAAACCAACAAAAAGATTGAGTGGGAGAGGGAAGATGAAATTGGACAACTCATTAGCGAGTATAACCGGATGATTGATGAGCTTTCGGTAAGTGCTGAGCTACTTGCCCGCAGTGAGCGCGAATCGGCATGGAGAGAAATGGCCAAGCAGGTAGCACATGAAATAAAGAATCCTCTGACCCCCATGCGACTCAATGTCCAATACCTTCAAAGGGCATGGAAAGATCGCACCGAAGACTGGGAAGAAAGATTGGATCGTTTTACCAAAACAATGGTTGAACAGATAGACAGTCTTGCCATCATAGCAGCTGAGTTTTCTGATTTTGCAAAAATGCCCGTAACCCAAAATGAAGAAATTGACCTGCGAAAATTTATACCCGAAGTGGTTGATTTATATAAAGGATTTGATAACGTTGATATTGATGCTTCTTTACCTGAAAATCACAAAGATCTGAAGATATCAGCAGACCGGAAACAACTTCTGAGGGTCTTCAATAACCTGATCAAAAATGCAATTCAGGCTTACGACAAAAACCAAAGAGCTAAAATCTACATTCAATGTGAAAGAGAAGAAAATTATTATAGACTTGATGTGCAGGATTTTGGTTGTGGTATACCAGATGATCTGAAAAAAAATATTTTCCAGCCTTATTTTACAACCAAAAATGCAGGAATGGGATTGGGGCTCGCAATGGTAAAAAGTATCATCGAGAGTTTTAACGGTCATATTTCCTTTGATTCGAAGGAAAATGAAGGTACGCGGTTTGTAATGAGAGTTCCGGCCTTCAACAACGCTTAAAATGCGTAATACACCTACTTAGCTAACTTACCTGCATGGTACAAATCAGAAGCAGATATTAAAATTTATTATATGCGCTGGAAAAGTGAGGCAAACCTGATAGTTTATTCCACGAAATGGTGATCCGAAGCCAAACGGGATAAATAATAGGAAGCCGTATCAAAAGCCATGATTATTTTGGATACTAAGCAATCCGATAAACTCATTATTACACCTGTTGAAGTGGGTCTCTGATGGATAATCAAATAACTTTACGACAAGGCTCAACGACAAACTACCGGTTTTGAGACAGCCTCTTTCCAGGCAATATAACATTCCTACTCATAAACAATAGGTTCTGTTTCCCCTTTAAGAACCATAAGTCCGTTCATGGCCAGGGCACGCATTTCATCTTCGCCAGGGTAAACGTAAACCGGCGAAATATGACGGATTCGCTCAGTAAGCATATCAACAAAGGGTTTACCATAGGCTATACCGCCGGTTAGCAGAATCGCATCTACATCACCTTTTAAAACCGTTGACATGGCTCCAATTTCCTTGGCTACCTGATAGGCCATTGCTTCGTAAATAAGCTTTGCTTTTGCATCACCTGAAAGAGCTCTTTTCTCAACTTCATAGGCATCATTTGTACCCAGGTAGGCTACAAGTCCGCCACGACCGGTAATCATTTTCTTGATTTGCCTTTCGGTGTATTTACCGCTGAAACATAGTTTGACCAGTGCCCTGACGGGTAACCCGCCGGTACGCTCGGGCGAGAAGGGTCCGTCGCCATCCAGTGCCTGATTCACATCAATTACACGTCCCTGGTAGTGAGCTCCTACGCTTATTCCTCCGCCAAGGTGAGCTACAATAAGATTTAAACCCTCATAGGTTTGGGCTACAGCGCGTGCATGCTGCCGCGCAATGGCTTTTTGGTTCAGGGCATGAAAAATGGAAATTCTTTCAATTTCGGGATGACCTGAAATTCTTGCAATGTCGTCAAGCTCATCTACCACCACCGGGTCGGCAATAAAAGCACGTGCCTTGGGCAAGGATTGTGCAATTTCATGAGCAATGAGTCCACCCAGGTTGCTGGCATGCTGTCCCAAAACACCTACTTTCAGGTCGTTAATGAGAGCATCATTCATTTCATATACACCCGATTTAATGGGCTTTACCAATCCACCACGTCCGACAACGATTTGAATATTTTCAACAACAATATCAGCATCTTTGAGTTCCTTCAGAATAATGTTCCTGCGAAATTCATACTGGTCGGTGATTTTCTCAAATTTTTCAATGTCTTCGCAGGAATGCTTGATTGTTTTCAGAAACACCTCCCGGGTATTTCTGAAAACAGCAATTTTAGTTGTGGTTGAGCCGGGATTAATGGCCAATAACAGTTCTTCTTCCATGTTTTGATAAATAAGGGTTTAGGTATTAATCAGTTGATCGCGGCCGCAAGGGCAATACTGTTAAGCTTGGTTTCATCATTGTCGGCTCTGCTTGTGAGCACTATGGGAGCAGCAGCCCCTACAATTACAGCTGCACATTTTGCCTGTGCGAAATAAATAAAAGTTTTGTAAATCGCGTTGGAGACATCCAAATCATCTCCCACCAGCAAATCTGCATCACCGGCAACATGACTATTGATCTTCTTAAGTTCTGCGCTTTTTTTGCTCACAGCATTATCAAAGGCAAAAGGGCCGTCGATGATGCAATTAGTGAACTGTCCTCTGTCGGCCATTTTTGCCAGCGCAGCTGCTTCCATTGAAGATTTCATGTCGGGGTTTACGGTTTCAACAGCACTTAATACGGCAACCTTGGGTTTATTGATTCCCAGTTTTATCAAATAGTTGACAGCATTTTTGATAATGGAAACCTTTCCTTTTAAATCAGGTGCAATATTCATGGCTGCATCGGTAAGGGCAATGATTTTATGATATGCAGGTACTTCAAAAAGTGCCAGGTGCGAGAGAAGCTCACCGCTTCTGAGACCCCATTCTTTATTCAACACTGCACGCAAAAGGCTGGATGTACCAAGGTGCCCTTTCATTACTATATCTGCTTTTTTTTCAGAAACCATTTTTACTGAAAGTTCGGCAGCTTTGTCATTATCGGGTTCATGCAGAAGTTCAAAGGCCGAAATGTCAAGATCTGCTTTCCTGCAAATTTCCTCTATCATAGGCTTATCCCCTATAAGTACCACATCAACAATACCATTTTCAGATGCATTAGTCACAGCTTCCAGCGCATTTTGATCATGTGCGGCAGCAAGTACAAGTTTCTTTTTGGTTTGGGCACGAGCCATCTGATGTAAATCAGAAAGTTTTGTCAACATTCCGTATGTTAAGTTTTAAGTTAAGGGTGATATTTTTGTGGTAAAAATACTAACTTAAATTAAAAGTAATGTTTAAGATAAACATATTTTTAGGATGGTAAAAAAAAAGACCCGAACGGGCCTTTTTTGAATATCTGAATTTAACCGAAAAATTAGTTTACACTAATAGCTTTGGTAAGTTTCATTTTTTCGGGGTCTTCAAAAGGAATAAACACCTTAAGAATCCCATTTTCATACTTAGCTGAGATTTTATCAATATCGCAGGTTTCGGGCAGCGTGAAGTGTCTTGAAAAAGCCTCCTGTTTGTATTCTCTTCTCAGCCAGGTAACTTTGCTTTCTTCATCATTATTTTCTTTCGCAGGTTCGTAGGAAATACTTAATACATTTTCCTCTGCTTTAATATTGAAATCTGATTTTTGCAAACCAGGTACCGCCATTTCTATCATGTAATTATCTTTTGATTTCATGATGTTGGTATCGGGCTGGCAACCGCAGGTTTCATTAAAATTATCTTCAACACGGTTATTGAATGCTTCATTGATAAATCTTTCAAGATTGGGTTGAGTGCGCCATCTGATGATTGTCATAATTAGGGTCTCCTATTTTTATGTTAGTTTAATTTTATTGAATTTAAATTTTCACAATTTCGGGAAATCAAAAGTTATTCCAACACGTAAAATCAAATTTTTTTGACAAAAACAAGACATTATGGCATAATTTAACTGCAGGCTGAATAAAAAAACGACAAAATGACTTAATATTTAGTTTTATGTTTCATTGAAATTTTCATTCAACATTTTTCTGCAATTGTAGTTTAGTAATTGTTATTTGACAATTTTTTCGTCGGTTTAAGTATATATATTTGCAAATTCAAATTACAAACCTGATCAGGGTTTTTAAAAAAGGGTCTTGTAATCAAGTTTTTAAGGTTGCTCCCATCATTGGCTGATTGTTATTTCTTATGGATAAAAACCATCATAAAGTATTATCATATTTCAGGTTCCGCAGAATAATTATTCCCATAATTATTGGGTTGGGAGTTGCTACTTTTCTGCTGGTGCGGAATTTTGACCGCGATGCTTTCATTGGTATAAACTGGGTGGGTCAATCATACTTTTTTATTTTCATGGCCCTTCTTATGATGGTGATGCGCGATGTGGGTTATATGTACAGGTTGAGAGTTCTTACCGACGGGCAGATCAGCTGGAGAAGAAGTTTTGATGTAATTATGCTGTGGGAGTTTGCCTCAGCCATTACTCCTTCCATTATAGGAGGTTCTGCCATTGCCCTGTATATTGTAAACAAGGAGGGGGTAAGTATGGGGCGGACCACTGCAATTGTTCTGGTTACAGCATTTCTTGATGAGTTGTTTTATATCCTTATGGTGCCCATCATGATCATACTGGTGGGGACACAATATCTTTTTACTACCGAAGGAGAATATGTATTTCTGAATACAAGGTTTGGCACCCAGGGTATTTTTGTTATCGGTTATCTCTTTATTCTGATTCTAACCAGCATAATTATTTACGGAGTCTTTGTAAATCCAAGGGGATCCAAGTTGCTTCTGCTCACCATCTTTAAATTGCCTTTTTTACGGAAATGGCGCACAAAAGCTGCCGAAACCGGCAATGAGATTATCATTACCTCGCGCGAAATGAAAGGAAAACCTTTTAGCTTTTGGGTAAAAGCATTTGCAGGTACGTTCTTTTCATGGACTGGTCGTTTTCTTGTGGTAAATTTTCTCATTTTGGCTTTTGTTTCAGGTGGCGATCAATTGCTGATTTATGCGCGGCAACTGGTAATGTGGGTAATACTACTTATCAGCCCTACTCCGGGGGGTAGTGGCGTAGCAGAGTTTGTTTTCAGCGGTTTTCTGGGCGAATTCATTCCTGCCGGTCTCACACCGGCATTGGGTTTAATGTGGAGAATCATCAGTTACTATCCATATCTCTTTATTGGCGCTATTATTTTGCCTCACTGGTTAAGAAGAGTTTACGGCAAGAAGAAAGTTTCTGCAATTCAGCATGCAGCTGAAGATGATATTACAAGCAAGCCCGTCTAGATCTTTTAATTCAGAGAATAAATCTGCTGTTGAAAATCTAAAAAAATGTTAGGTTTGCACATCCTAAATTTTTTTTATGTCCTGGGAACATGTTGTCCTGGTTTTAATAACCGGAATCATTTGCGGAATCATCAATACCCTTGCAGGCAGTGGCTCACTTATCAGTTTGCCCATTCTTATGTTTATAGGCCTACCTCCTCATGTTGCCAACGGAACCAATCGTATTGGAATTTTTTTTCAGAATGTAGTAAGCACCCTGAATTTTAAAAAACAAAAAGTACTTGATGTACAGATGGGCTGGAAAGTTGCCATTCCCAGTATCATAGGGTCCATCTCAGGTGCTTTTATTGTGCTTGAATTGAACGAGCGAGCGGTTGAAGTTGCTGTTGGAGTAGTTTTGTTTATCATGCTTATTCCACTGTTTTTGAAACCGCGCATGTGGCTTCATGGCACCCATCCCGAAGAATTATCATCCAATTACATTTTAAGGTTTTTGATATTCTTTTTCATTGGTGCCTATGGTGGCTTCATACAGGCAGGTGTGGGAATATTTCTTCTTAGCGCTCTTGTGCTCAATGCAGGTTATGACCTCGTTAAGGCTAATGCTTTAAAAGTTTTTATCAATCTCATATTTACCCCCTTCGCTCTGGCTGTTTTTATTTATAAGGGGCAAATTGATATTGTTGCAGGAATTGTGCTGGCGGTTGGTAATTCAATAGGAGCATATTTTGCCAGTAAATATGCTGTAAGCTGGGGCCCACAGTTTGTAAAGTATGTATTGATTGTTGTGATTCTGGGGGCAGGCACCAAGTTGTTGTTTTTCCCGTAACTATCTTATAAAGTCACAAGCTCAACTATTTGCTTCTTGCGTTTTTAAAAACGATATTGTAAAAGGCCCTGAAAAAGTATTTAACATCTGTGCACCACCCACATTTTGCATAAGATTCCAGATATCTTTTTTCTGATTCAATTATTTCGTCAAAGTTTTTGGGCATATCAGCATAATAGGGAGGTACAAGCCCGGGGCGATAGTTGTGCCGTATTTTAATAACTTCTTCCGGATAAAGGCTTAGAAATTGTTCGCTAAGGGGTCTTACTCCTACCAGTTTCAGCTCTCCCCTAAACCAGTTGTAAAGCATAGGAAGCTCATCAATCCAAAACTTACGTGCAAACCTTCCAAAACTTGTGACCCTGAAATCATTATTAAATTTCCCGCCATTGTCAAGATGATTCTTTTCGTAAACATAGCTTTGAAGATATTCAGAAAAAGGATACATGGTGCGAAGCTTGTAAACCTTTATGGACTTGCCACCTTTACCGGTTCGCTTCATGCCAAACACAGGCCCGTAAGACGGAGAATTATCATAAACTGGGTTTTTAGCTTTCCGGGCAATGAAGTAGAAAAGATATCCGTGAGTTTCTTCATGTAAAACTTCAAATCCGCAAGAGTAAAGCCGACCAAGTGTTTCAGCCCTGCTAATAATGCGGTTGCGTCCACCGGTTAATGCAAAATAAAGCTTTTTGGTTATGGGAAGTTTGGGAAATACACGCTTAAAAATGTAATCGCCAATAACATAAAGGCGATTAATAATACCGGGAAATTTATTTAAAAGTCTGCTTTGTCTTAATTCAAGAGTTTCGGCGCAACCAATAAAAACAACATCTTTTTCTATGTTTTCATTTATGGCTTCAAAGAACTTATTGATCCGTCTTATGTCATTAACTCGTTTCAGATTTACTACAGCCCGAGTTGTTATTTTGTCAATTTTATTAATGTTAAAGATTGATGTTGTAGAAAACACCTGTGTGGAAGGATCTTTTAAATCTACAAAGGATCTAATCATTTTAAACACTTCAGGCCCAGCCTCGTTATAAAGGCTCTCTTCAATACGTGTAAAAGGTTTTTCAACCTTTTTTACAGGAATATCCAGCACATCTTTTACAAAATAGGCATCTTCAACAAACCGAAACTGCTTCTGATTATCTTTCATATAAGTTTAAACTGTGATTTCCTTGTATTCAAGTTGAATAGCTCTGTAAAGTATAATTTAATGCAAAGGTTACAAATGTATGTTTATAAGTATAATACATTGTAAGTGTTTCACTTAAATATTTCTGTATTTACATTCCTGAAGCTTTTAACCAAGAAGTTTTACATGATTTTCAGGAATCTGAATTTCTACCGATTGATTCAACTGATCAACCCTGAGAACTATTTTTTTTCTGTTATTGTAATGAACCATTTCTGCCCTTAATCCACGTAAAGGTCCTTTGATGATCTCAACTATTGCTCCCTGTGGGATTTTTTCAGCCAATGGTTGGGATACAACATCAGCAGATAAAATCCACTTGATATTTTCTATTTGCTTCTCCGGTATTACAACAGGCTGTCCCTCAAAGCTAATGAACCGGATGGCTCCGGGTGCACTTAATGCCTTATGTAAATCAGGAGGTTTCGAAAAAACAAAAATATAAGAACTGAAAAGCGGGAGATCGACCCATTTTTTACGGTCGCTCCACTGCCTTAAAGTTCTTATCACTGGCAAATAGCATCCGATACCCCTTTCCTGCATAAATTTTTCTGCCTTTTTTTCAAAACGAGGCCGGGTATATAATGCATACCATTTATATGTATCCATGTTTTTCCAAAAAAAATCCGGCAAAGGTAAAGTTCTTTAAATTGTTACCTTTGCTGGCTCGAACTGAGCTTTTCAGGCGAAATTATAACATATTAAAATGTTTCCGATTCTGAAAAAAACGGGAATTATTAACAATTGTGAATTACTTCTGTTTAAATAGTTATTTTTATCTACAAAAACAAACGAACAACTGAGCTCTGAAAAGCTGATTTAATCATATAATCAACAGATGAACACACCTGTACAATTTGGACTTATAGGCGCAGCTGGATACATTGCACCGCGCCACATGAAAGCAATAAAAGAAACCGGAAACAATCTGCTTGCTGCTCTTGACCCTTTCGATAGTGTGGGTATCATTGACAGTTACTTTCCAGATGCCGACTTCTTTACTGAACCTGAGCGATTCGACAGGCATATGGATAAACTTCGTCGAACTGGCAGTAAAACAATGGAGTACGTAAGCATCTGTTCGCCGAATTATTTGCACGATTCCCATATTCGAATGACGCTTCGTAATCAGGCGCATGCCATTTGTGAAAAACCTCTTGTGTTAAATCCATGGAATGTGGATGCACTTGGTGAAATTGAAAAGGAAACCGGGAAAAAAATATTTAATATTCTCCAGTTAAGGCATCATCATGCAGTTGTTTCGCTCAAAGAAAAAATTGAAAATGGTCCGGAAAATAAAAAATACGATATAGACTTGACTTACATTACATCACGGGGTTCATGGTATTTCTATTCATGGAAAGGAAACCAGGAAAAATCAGGAGGAATCGCTACCAACATTGGCGTGCACTTTTTTGATATGTTAACCTGGATTTTTGGGAATGTGCAGCAAAACATTGTTCATGTTAGTGCAAATAATAAGGCCGCTGGGTTTCTGGAGCTTGAAAAGGCCAGAGTTCGTTGGTTTTTAAGTGTTGACCGTAATGATCTACTTGAAGAAATTTCATCTAAAGGCCAGTCAACATATCGTTCTATAAAGGTAGATGGCAATGAATTTGAGTTTAGCGGGGGATTTACCGATTTACATACTGTTACCTATCAGAATATTTTGGATGGAAAAGGATTTGGACTGGATTGTTCAATGCCCAGTATATCAATTGTACATGATATTAGGAATATGAACCCCGTTGGTCTAAAAGGTGATTTTCATCCCCTTGTAAAGTAATATAATGAGCACGTTACTCAAGATCTTCCAGCATAGATGCTATTTCATCGCGCTGGTTTTCAAGCCAGTGGGGTAAACGTAATGAGCTTCCCAGGTTTTCTACGTTTTCATCAACCGTAAATCCCGGTCCTGATGTTGCCACTTCAAACAGCACCCCTCCAGGTTCCCTGAAATAAATCGAACGGAAATATTGCCTGTCCATTACCGGAGAGGGCATGAATCCTCCCTGTAAAAGATGATTTCGCATTACTTTCTGGCTTTGTTCATCATTTGTCTGAAAAGCAAGATGGTGAACTGTTCCAGAGCCAGGCAACTGATTTGGAGATGCCGGATGTGAAAGTAAATCTACATAATGACCAGGCTTATTTTCTCCGGAATAAAGTCTTACCCGATCACCATTATTTTCAAGTATCTTATGGTTCATATGATGTAAAAGAAAATCCAGGGTAGGATCAAATGAACCATAGCTAAGAACAGCACTGAAAAATCCTTTGATGGCGTGCTCTGAAGGAATTCCCGGAGTTTCCCAGCCAATACGTTCATCCTGCGAACTGATAACTAGCTCAATGGGCATACCATCAAAATCTTCAAAAGTTAAATATTCTTCATTATTATACCTTTTAAAAGGGCCACGATAGTCAATTTGAAAGGTTTTAAAACGATTTCTCCAGAATTCAACTGAATTTTCACCAATGGAGAAAAGAACTGAACTCATAGATCGGTTTCCGGCCCGACCTCTTGATATTCCTTTAAAGGGGAAAAATGTTAATGCACTGCCGGGACTCCCTGTTTTATCACCATAATAAAAATGCCATGTTTCAGGGCTATCGTAATTAATGGTTTTTTTAACGAAGCGCAAACCCAGAATCTCAGTGTAAAACCGTACGTTATTTTTTACACTTCCTGCTATGGCAGTAACATGGTGCAAACCGTTGATAAGGTTAGTTGACATATAGGGTAAGAAAATGTTATTACGTCGTCAATAACAAGTTTCAGAAAGTTATTGTTCAAAGTAAAATAATTCTGATATTACATCTCAGGAGTCAAATGTTCTGACAGGTAAGGAATATTCAAAGCATAAGGCAAGGATTTTACCAGTGCTGTGAGTATAATCGGGAAAAAGGCAGAATTGAACCCCTGTGGGATGAATGGCCAGAAAATGAGCATTCCCAGGGATAGAACCGATATTATTCTGAAGTATAGTACCCCTGTATTTCTCTTGCGAAGGTAATCTGAGACCCAAATATAATAGAGATGAGTAGGAATTGCCCACAAAATATTCAGATTTATTTTGGTTGTAGGATGATCTGTAAAGAACCAGAGAAACAATATAACTACTCCTGTAATTCCTAAAATTGAGAAAAATGTTTTATCAAATATCCGTGAAATGTTTCGGTTGATAAAGCTTAGAAGTGCCAGGATGAAAACAGCCCAAAATACTCTGTCGGGAGTAAAAAATCCTGCAGGACTCAAAGTTATAGTTTGCTGAAGCAATACCCTGTGTTCTGTTACCAGGGGCCTGCCATCGCTGTGTTGGGCCAGGGCAAAGGCAATGAGCATTTCATCGGGCAGATACATAAAATCCTGTACTGTTGCAATTTTGTCGGCCGGTAGTCCCAGTGCAAGATCAATTCCGAAGGCACTCCAGGGCATGGTTACCAGAAAAGGCTGAAGCATATCGCGAAGACTCCTGAATGGTTCAAATGAAGGCTGATAGGTAAATTCGTATTCCAGTAAACTACGGATTTCTGCAAGATATTCCGGTACTATTCCAGGGTATTCAAACCATTGTACGTCAAGAATATCAACTGCAAGATCCCTGATGCGGGTTGCACAGTTATCGTAAAAGAAGTCGTACAGGTAATAGGCATTCTCCGGCAAACTGTTTACCATCATAAAATTGAACAGCCTTTGTTTTTCAATTTGATTGAGATTCAGCACCTGTTCAAAAATTGCTCTGCCATCAAAGCGGTATTCAGCCATGAAATATTCCATAGGAACTACAGAAAGTTTATAGAGAAGCTTCCCACGGGTAAACTTAACGTAGAAGTTTGGGGTGTCAAAATCGAAAGTTCCGTAGTTGAAAACCAGATCTATATTCTGAGACGGATCTTTAACCCTGACAGCACTATGGCCGAAAACGGAATAAAGTTCGTCGCCCGGACTGGCAGTAAGTAATGTTATTTGAGCATCTTTCGACAAAGCCAGTGTAAGTGCAAAGGTTGTTTTTGTGAAAAAAACAAAAGAAAAAAACAGGATGGCACAAAAAAGGCGTGAAATTCTCATTTGCATATAATTTGAAAAAATGAGTGATAATCAACTGAAAAACAATTTGCAAAGTTACACTTTTGCTCTTTTTCAGGATAGCAATAAGATTAAATATGTGTTAAAGTTTTATAGTATGATAAAGCCTTTGATTTTTTTCCAATTAATTGAAAAACAAAAGGAAATAATTTCTATCTTTGCAGCCTGAAAATTTGAACCGTTTTGTCAACGTCCAAATAAAAAATTTATTAACAATTAG
>SKSE01000250.1 GCA_007118135.1 Bacteroidales bacterium
ATAAAACTACCTTTTTTTCAGGATCGGCTGTTTTATTGATTTTTTCAAGGTTTTTGTCTGCCCAATTTCTCCAGGTTTCTTTGTGAAGCCTGGGAAGACTTCTTTTCTCGGCAAAACCTGCCAGTTTTTTTATACCGGGAGATAAGACAGATGTTTGCGAAAACAGATTGTAAACCGATGGAAGCAAACTTCCATACTTATTCAAATTGCTGTAGTTGGCAATAAGTTTCGATCTGAAAGGAATACCATTGGCATCATAATAATGTTGCAAAAATTCGGCTTTATATTTCCCCATGTCCACGTTTGACGGACACTCCGATTTACAGCCTTTGCACGACAGGCATAAATCGAGTATTTCCTTTATTTCCTTGTGATCAAAAGGATTCTTTTTGGTAGAGTTTGAAACAAATTCTCTGAGTATATTGGCCCTGCCACGAGTAGTATCGTGCTCATCAGTAGTTGCATGGTAAGACGGACACATTACACCCTTAAAAGAATGTGGCTTGCGGCAGTCGCCCGAACCATTACATTTCTCCACAGCTTTAAGAAAATCTCCGGCTTCAGGATACCTGAAATAGGTTTTTAGTTTGGGTGCAGGAACTCCTGGGATATAGCGAAGGGATGTTTTCATGGATGGGGTATCCACAATTTTGTCGGGATTAAAGATATTTTCAGGGTCCCAGGTTTGTTTTAGTTCTCTTAAAATACCATAGATTTTTTCTCCTAACATTAAAGGAATGAACTCGCCTCTTAATCTTCCATCGCCATGTTCACCACTTAGCGATCCTTTAAACTTTTTTACCAATTTTGCGGTTTCAAGTGCAATCTGGTAAAAAAGTTCAACATCGGCTTTGTTTTTCAGGTTAAGAATAGGGCGAATATGAATTTCTCCTGTTCCGATATGTGCATAGTAAACACACTCCAGATTCATAGTATCCAGAATCACCTGAAGCTCAGCCACAAAATTGGGGAGGACTTCCACATGAATTGCAGTATCCTCTATTACAGCAACCGGTTTGGCATCGCCTGGCACATTACTTAATAAACCCAGGCCTGCTTTTCTGAGTGCCCAAACCTTGCCAATATCTTTACCCTTTAACACAGGAAAATGATAACCAAGATTCTGATTCTTCATTTGCTCAATCATGCCGGCAACTTTCCTGTCGATTTCACTTTCGGAATGTTCAGCAAATTCAACCACGAGTATTGCTCCGGGATCACCTTTTATGAAAAAGCGGTTTTGAGCCTGACTGATATTGGTTTTTGTACAATCAAGTACAATTTTATCAATTAGTTCAACTGCCACCGGATGGGCTGCCAGAGCGATAAGGTTTGCTTTCAGTGCTTCTTTAATGGTATTTATATGCACACAAACCAAAGCAGTATGAATGGGAGGAAGTGGAACCAGGGATAGCTTTATTTCACTAAAGATGGCCAGGCTTCCTTCTGAGCCTGCCAGTAACTTACAGAAATTGAAATTTTTATTTGAATCTCCGAAAATATTGCTTTCCAGCAGCAAATCCAGCGCATAGCCTGTATTACGCCTGTGTATTCGTTTTTCAGGGTATTGTTCAGCTATTTCATCCTGAATGTTTTTTTCTGACAGTATGCTGAAAATATTTTGATAAACCTTACTCTCCAAAGACTTCCCGATACACTTTTTGCGGAACTCATCTGGTGTTACCGAACCAAAAGTTGCAATACTTCCATCGCTCAAAACCGATCTCAATTCAATGGTATGATCGCGGGTACTCCCATAAACCAGCGAATGCGAACCACATGAGTTATTGGCAACCATGCCACCGATCATACAGCGGTTTGATGTGGAAGTTTCGGGGCCGAAGAAAAGGCCATGTGGCTTCAGGAAATCATTCAGTTCATCCAGAATTACGCCTGGCTGAACTTTTATCCACTTTTCCTCAACATTGAACTCTAATATCTGGTTCATGTATTTGGAAAAGTCTACTACCATTCCGTAGCCTACAACCTGTCCGGCCAGGGATGTTCCGGCGGTGCGGGGTATAAGGGGGATGTTATTTTTTCCGGCAAATTTTACAAGAATTATTATATCATTTTCATTGCGGGGTCTGGCAACAGCTATTGGGATTTCCCTGTAGACTGAAGCATCAGTGGCATACAACAACCTTGTTTTGATATCGGTGAAGATATCGCCAACCAATTGCTGCTTTAAGGTTTCAAGAGCAGGACTCGAATAGTTTGAATCCATAAATCAATGAATCAAAATAACTTAAACTATCATCTTTAAACTATCAACTCTAAACTTCATCACATCATATCTGCCGGTTTCTTGTAAAAGTTGGTGCTTTCAAAGATTTTATCGGCATTGGCAGCTATGAATCCGGAATACTGCTTGCCATTTTCGTCATTATAACGGAGCGTGAATTCGTAAAAACAGGCCGGAATATCATAAGTGCCATCGGTAAACTCAAAAGGTATTATTTCGGCTTTAGTTGCTGATTGCTCCAGAAGTTCTTCAGGCGTGCCGTAAATTTCACCTGCTGCAGTATTCATGATATACCCATGACTTTTTACAAAGGTATTTACTTCCTGAAGTTTTTTAAAATTTTTGAGTTCATTAACCTTAATGGCGAAGTGGTTGGCCCGGAAACCATAAACCAGCAACCATGCGGCATACTCCGATTCTTCACGAAGTTTATTATAGGTTTCAAATGGTATGCGCCCCCAGATACTTCCCTGGTATACCAGTTCAGGATCTTTGTATGCATTTTCACTCACAGCATTGATGAATTGTTTAATGGTGGACTGTAAATAATCGCTGCATTCTTCTAAAAGCAATTCACTAATAAAAGCCTTGGGAGCATTGGGGTCGGTTTTGTGTTCAAAGTGCCTGCCGTATACTTTCTTGGCCTTGAATTCATATTCTCCTTTTGCTTCATAGTCATTATCAGTAAATACTTTGGCAATGACATCAATATTCATACGTGGATCATTAAATGTGCGCAATGCGATATGATCGTGTATTACTTGTTCGCCTTGTTGAGTAAAAAGGTCGTAAATTCTTTTTGCTGACGGATTCTGGGTTGAGTAGGGCACCCAGAAACGATTAAAAATCATTTCAGTATTCATAATATTATGATTTGAGTTTCAACTATTCTCAAAAAATCTGCTATTAAATTCTCAACTTCCAAAAGTCGTAAAAAAATATGGAACTATTAGGAAAAAAGCATGTGGAATCAATATAAATTAGCAACTCAATTTTGTTTGCTTAATCTGTAACATCGTTATTGTCATCATTCTCGTTGTTTTGGTTGTCATCGTCAACCTTAGGGAAAGGGTATATTACCAGGTTTCGAAGCATGGAGAGAGTTAGTATTGGAAATATCATGGTAAAAATGACTTTAATCCATCGGGGTTCATATAAACCCGAAAGGACTATTGCCCAGATAAGAGCAAGAAAAGTTATATCTATAACTATGACAAGGGTATTTCCGGGGTTTTTTTGCATCCATGTGGGGAATGGTAGCCTTACATTTTCTTTGGCCTTGATAAATGCATAACGGTAAGTAAGAATAACCCAGAGCGATGGCATCATAAATCCAAGTACAAGTCCTGCTATTCTGGAATCAAAAAAATCGAATGAATACAAAAAACCAAGAACAAACTGTGCCCAAAAGGTTACCTGGTATTGCTTGTATGAACCGGCCGATGCTTCTATAAGTTTGTAAAGAATCCTGTTTGAATTTTTTTGAGATTCCATAATAGAACTATAAAATATGACTGACAATATATCATTTATTCATGAGATTTTCAAATGATGTTGAAGCACAGAGCTTCAATTTTTCTGTTTTTTTAAAGTAATTGAAACCCTTAATTTATAT
>SKSE01000001.1 GCA_007118135.1 Bacteroidales bacterium
CATTCCGGTACCTGATACAAGCCAGTAATTGTGTGAAACGTTCAAAATCTGTGCGGTTTTCTTTCAAAAGAAGAGTAAATGCTACCACATATTCCACGAAAGTGGTACAATCCATTTCACGCAGATTAACTACCAGTTGCTCATCGCCGGGTATTTCAAGGGTGTGGGCAACGTAGGGGGTGTTGAGAAAAAAGGTCGCAGTTTTTATAAGAACACCTGATAAATCAGTAAGATCAGCTGTGCCGGGATTCATATGCTCAATGACATTTTCAAAGATTTGTTTGTCATACTGAGTTTTCTCCACAGAAAAAACTTCCGTAGAGAAACAGAAACCTTCATTGTTATCTGCCCGGGATGAATAGTCGCTTGTTTCTCTTGCATGACATGCTGAAAGCAAACCCATTAGAATGGTTGTCAGAATCCGTAACTTCATACTGTTAAATATCAAAACTTAATTAAGTTGTAAAAATAAAAAAGCCACACAAGTCCGGCTGCAAATAAACTGTAAAATGTATAATGAATTTTTGCACCCGTTTTCCACCATTTTTTCTTCCACTGAACAAATGCAAAATACAACAGCGCAACAAAGAGAATAGTGATAAACCAGGGTAGTAGTGCAAGTTGATTTGTTACAAACCCTGTTTCGCCGAAGGCAGATTCCGGTAATAAATATACAGGATGTGGCCGGCCTGTAATGACAAGCATAATTATCATAATTAGCAGCAAAAGAGCATGTGCTGTAAGAACTGTTCTTGCCAGGATAGCTTCTCCTTGCAGCTTTTTCTTTCTGCGGGTTGGTTTTCTGAAAATAAATCTCAGGAAAAAAAATAACACTGTGAAGATAGCGAGCAAAAATGCAGGTAAAAATAATAACCCGGCAAAAGCTGATGTGGCGTGAAAAGGCATCTTAATGTAGGTCAATGGTCCGTCGGTAGTCAGCATTAATTTGCCGTCATGGGCAGTTTCGGCCACCAGATATTTGAACGGGCCGAAGGGATATACAGGTTTGGGTTCAAGGTTTTCATAAATTCCGGGCTTTAGCTCTCTGAATCGGTGCTCGTGCCCCAGGTGTTTTACAACCAAGAATCCGTCATTATCAACATCAATATGCATTACACCCATCATAAGGTTCAGTATTCTGTCGGTGGAAGTGATCATCATACGGCTTTGATGGTATTCACCGCGCAATTCTTCCAGTGAGGGAGTTGCACCGGGAGCCGTTTCAAACTTTTTCTCAAAATCATATTTCTTCCCACCAAAAAATTCTGATAAAAAATCGTGGAAAATTCTGATGTGCCCTGTATAATCTCCACCGCTGTAGGCAATGAATATCCCAGTGTTTTCATTCGGCAGAAGGTAAAGGCCTGAATCAAAAACAGTGGAACTTCCACCATGAAATATCACTTCATTTCCTTCAAAATTAAATTGTTTAAAGCCTAAGGTCATTCCACCCAGTAAAGGATGATAGGTTTTCTGGATGGCGAACATACTGTCCAGTGTTTGGGGTTGCATGAGAGTGCCAAAAGGATTGGTTCCTTCATGCAGAAGTGCAAACATATAAAGTGCCATATCTCCTGCAGTGGTAGTTAACCCACCGGCAGGTGCAGGCATATGCTCAAAACGTGCCGGCAGAAACTCTCCATCCACTTTACGGTACGCTGTTACAGCATTTGCTCTCATGTTGGGTGGCAGAGGTTGACGGAAAGTACTGTTATGCATATGCAGTGGCCTGAAAATATTTTGTTCAACATAATCTTCAAAAGGCATACCACTGAGCCGTTCCACAATATAACCGGCAAGTGCAGTTCCATAATTGGAATAGGCCATTACTTCTCCTGCCGGAAAAATCCGGGTCGGCATGCGGCTGATAAGGTAATCACGCAAAGCAGGTTGCGGCTGAAAGCTGAACAAACCATCCAGAACATCTTCAAAACCTGCAGAGTGTGTCATCAGATGGCGCATGGTAATTGGGGCAGGGGTTTGATTGCGTCCATGTCCTTTCAACCTTGCAGGGATATCAAAATCCAGGTAAAGATTAATATCGGCATCCAGGTCCAGCAATCCTTTTTCATACAATTGCATTACAGTGGTCCAGGTAAAAATCTTTGCCACAGAGCCGGTACGAAACAATGTGACCTCCGGTTCAATTCCCGTATGGGTTTCTTTGTTGAGAAAACCATATCCTTTGCGAAAAATGATCTCTCCTTCAGCCACAACAGAAATTGCAGCATGGGGAAGTTCCTGTTTTTCCATCAGTTTTTGCATTTGCAAATCCAGGTACGATGACCATATCTCATGTTTTTCAGTACCTGCAAAGAGTAAAAAAGGAAAGCAGATTATCAGAAAAGTAAGGTTTCTCATAGCATTGTATTATTGAATTGTGGGTTCATTGGTTAAAGTTACGTTAATCCCGCCATTTTCTGAACTCAATGCAAAGTATTCATACCTTTTGAAATGCCGGATTTTTCAAAGTTAATATTACAATGGTATAAAGTTATGGCTGAAAATGAGAATGTAAACGATTTTTTTCTTTACTTTACTCATCAAAGTATATAACTGGTTTTTGTTTTCAAAAAAAATCAAAAGTAAACCTAAATCACATGATCATGAAAACACTTACAAAGATTTTGAAGTATGTTTTACTACCGCTGCTGATCATAATTGTGGTGGTCCTTTTTTATATTTCTATAGGTTTTGGTAAACTGGATTTTAAGGATGATTTTCCGGTTACTGAAGATTATTCTGAACTTTTTCCCGAAAGCTACGAGATTGCGAGAGATGATTTTCGTACTCTTTCAGCTGAACTGCATGCAACTTATGAAAATGTGCAGTATTATCCGATGTGGGTTGCTTCAGAAAAAGATACCGATCTTACTATTGATATCTGTTATATTCCGGCCCAGGGCGATAGTTTAAACCTGCTTATTTTGAGTTCGGGAGTTCATGGTGTGGAAGGGTACGTGGGGCATGCAGCCCAGCAATTGTTTCTTGAAAACTATTTAAGCGAGGAGTTTTTGCAAAATACAGGAGTGTTATTAATTCATGCGGTTAATCCGTATGGCTTTAAATACACACGCCGGGTTACAGAGAATAATGTGGATATGAACCGCAACAGTCCTTCAACACCCGATCTTTATGATACACGTAATGAAGGCTATACTCAGGTTTATGATCTTATTAATCCCCAAAAAAGGGTAAGAACAGGATCACTTGAGAACAGGTTTTTCTTTGTAAAGGCCATCAATGAGATCCGTAAAGCTTCATTGCCTGTATTACGGCAGGCGGTATTGCAGGGACAATATACTTATGCTGAGGGATTGTATTTTGGAGGGCAGGGGCCTGAACCACAAATTGAATTGCTGAGACCTGTAATCTCCGAAATAAGTCTGCCATACGAAAGGATCATGATGCTTGATTTACACACAGGATATGGGGAGAGGGGCAAGCTGCATCTTTTTCCCAATCCTATGGAAGATGAGGAAAGGAGAAAACTGGAAAGCATGTTTGATGGATTTGAGATTGACTGGGGCGATACTGATGATTTTTATACGGTAACAGGTGACTTTGTTGGATTTGTGGGAGCATTAAGTCCGCACAAGGAATACTATCCCATGTTAATTGAATACGGAACCCTGAATAGTCAGACCACCATGGGTTCATTGAAGTCTATTCACATTATGATACTTGAGAATCAGGGACAACAGCATGGATTTGCATCTAAAAAAGATTCTTTGCGGGTAAAGGGTAATTTGCGCGAAATGTACTACCCTGAATCGGAAAACTGGAGAAATTACGTGATGCATCAAACACGCGATGTGTTTGATGTTGTGCTTCCACGATTCATCGGGCAGGAGTAAATTGAATTTCAGATATTTATTCACCGAACCGGGGAGATAAATTCTTCGGGTGTTTTTCCTATGGTATTTTTGAAAACCCCTTTCTCTTTTAATATATAAACTCTTTCATCTGTTATTTGTTATTCAGTATTATTCGACAATGTTACGTTACAAATTTTCCCGAATCTGAATTATGGATAATAAATCCCCCCATATCATAGAATTAAAGGTGGAAGGCATGAGCTGCACCAATTGCTCCCTGGGTATAAAAAAAGCCCTTGAGAAGCAGGGTTTTACGGGTGTTGATGCTGATTTCACCACTGATGATGTTCGCTTTGAAACCGAAGACGAGTCCAATATTGACAAAGCTTTTAAAACCATTGAGAGTTTGGGTTATAAGGTGGCTTTCCGGAAAGAAGATACACTTGACGACGAGCCTGATAAGAAAGGCCTGAGCTTAATTGAGAAAAAATTCTGGTTTACTGCAATCTTTACTGTGCCACTGATCCTGGCCATGTTTATTCCCATTGATTTGTTGCATAACGATTATTTCCAGCTTGCTTTGACCATACCAGTTTTTGCTGTAGGTTTCTGGCATTTTGGTAAAAGTGCATTAAACAGTTTACGGGCCGGTGTTACCAATATGGATGTGTTGATTTTCATGGGAAGTACCGCTGCTTTTATTTACAGCTTAGTGGGTACCATATATCGTTTGGGCCATGATTATATGTTTTATGAAACCTCTGCCAGTATCATCAGCATTGTATTGCTGGGAAATATGCTTGAGCATCGTTCGGTAAAGAAAACCACATCAGCCATTGATGAGCTTACCCGCCTGCAGAAAACCACTGCCAAGCGCATTTCCCAGGAAATGAATGAAGGGCAGGAGTACATTGAAGAAATTGATGCTTCCCTGGTTAGAACAGGTGATTACGTTCTGGTTAATACCGGCGATAAGATCCCAGTGGACGGCGAAATCTACTGGGGTCATGGAAGTATTGACGAATCCATGGTTTCCGGTGAGAGCGTGCCTGTTGATCGTACCAGGGGTGATAAGGTTATAGGGGGTACAATCCTGGAAAAGGGAAATATAAAGGTTCGTACCACTGCTACAGGTAAAGATACTGTGCTATCGCAGATTATTGAAATGGTGCGCAATGCACAAAAGGATAAACCAAGGTTGCACAATCTCGCTGATAAGATCAGTTCGGTATTTGTACCTACGGTAGTGGTTATTGCCATACTTACACTCGTAGGATGGTATTTTTTAGGCGACCTGCCATTTCGTGATTCTCTGATGCGTGGTGTAGCTGTATTGGTTATTGCTTGTCCTTGTGCCCTGGGACTTGCCATCCCCACGGCTGTTGTAGTTGGACTTGGTCGTACGGCCAAAAACGGAATTTTAATCAAAGGGGGTAGCGTATTCGACAAATTTCCCAAAATAGAAAAAATCATTTTCGACAAAACCGGTACGTTAACGACAGGAAAATTCAGGGTTAAAAACCTGGAGACCATGGGTGGTAAAAGTCAGCAAAGCCTTGTTGCTTTGTTGTACAGTATGGAGAAACACTCTTCACACCCTATTGCCAAATCCATTGTAAGAGAGTTTAAAGGTGCTGAACCCATTTTGTTTGATAAAGTGGAGGAGGAGAAAGGACTTGGGCTTACCGCATGGGATAAAAACGGAAATGTTTACAGGGCTGGTTCGTATGATACGGTTCGTTATCTTACCAGCGATAATACACATAGTATTTATATTACCATGAATGATAAACTTATCGGTTGGGTTGATATAGAAGATGAAGTGAAGCCCGAAGCAAAGGAAGCAATTGACTATTTGAAAAAACGTGGAATTACCCCGGTACTGCTCAGTGGCGACAGAGAAAAGAATTGCAGCGAGATTGCATCAAAACTGGGAATTGATGAAGTGTACTTTGAAAAACGACCTGAAGAGAAACTTCAGATCATTGAAGAACTTTCTTCAAAATATAAAGTTGCTATGGTGGGTGATGGTATCAACGATGCTCCTGCCCTGGCAAAAGCCTATGTGGGCATTAGTATGAGCGATGCCACACAGGTGGCAGTGAAATCCGCTGAAGTTGTTTTACTGAAAGGGAATCTGAGTCTTCTTTCAAAAACATTCGGTTCAGCCAGGGTTACACAGCGAACCATAAAGGAAAACCTTTTCTGGGCATTCATTTATAATGTGATGGCCATCCCGCTGGCAGTAATCGGCTTACTTAGCCCGATGATCGCTGCTGCAGCCATGGCATTATCGGATGTAATTGTAGTGTTAAATTCATTGCGACTTAAAAAAAGAAAGCTTCCCGCATAAAAAAGCAAAGGGCTGCAAACCGCAGCCCTTTGTAATTTGAGTTCCCGAATGTTTTAGGAATTTAGCTTTCTGAACCTGTATCCTTTACCCATTCATTGATAGAAGGAACTCTTCATTTGTTTTTGTATGTTTAATTTTTCCCATCAGGAATTCCATGGCTTCAATGGGTGTCATATCTGCTATAAATTTACGCAAAATCCAAACACGATTCATTATATCTTTATCCATAAGCAGATCTTCACGACGTGTACCTGAAGCAACAATGTCGATGGACGGGAATATACGCTTGTTGGAAAGTCTTCTGTCGAGCTGTAATTCCATATTACCGGTTCCCTTGAATTCTTCGAAGATCACTTCGTCCATTTTTGATCCTGTATCAATCAGTGCTGTGGCAATAATTGACAATGATCCACCATCTTCAATGTTACGGGCAGCACCAAAGAAACGCTTGGGCTTGTGCAGTGCATTGGCATCTACACCACCTGAAAGCACTTTTCCTGAAGCGGGTGCCACGGTATTGAAGGCACGAGCCAAACGTGTAATTGAGTCCAACAGAATAACCACATCATGGCCGCACTCTACCATTCTTTTGGCTTTTTCAAGCACTATGTTGGCAACTTTTACGTGTCTATCGGCCGGTTCATCAAACGTTGATGAGATAACCTCAGCTTTTACGTTTCTTGCCATCTCGGTAACCTCTTCCGGACGCTCATCTACCAGCAGTACAATAAGAAATGCTTCCGGGTGGTTCGCTGCAATGGCATTGGCAATATCCTGTAGCAGAATGGTTTTACCGGTTTTGGGTTGTGCAACTATGAGTCCACGCTGTCCTTTACCGATGGGCGCAAACATATCAATGATACGTGTTGACAAATTGGACTGTGAATGTCCGGTAAGTCCAAATTTTTCCTGAGGAAATAAAGGTGTTAGAAAATCGAAAGGTACCCGGTCTCTTACTTCTGCAGGGTTTCTTCCGTTAATTTTCTCAACTTTGATAAGCGGAAAATATTTTTCATTTTCTTTAGGTGGACGGATGCCGCCTTCAACTGTATCACCTGTTTTCAAACCAAATAATTTGATCTGGCTTTGCGATACATAAATATCATCGGGTGAGTTGAGATAATTGTAGTCTGATGATCTTAGAAATCCGTATCCATCGGGCATGATTTCAAGAACGCCTTCGGCAGTAATAATACCATCAAATTCATAAACGGGTTCCTGCTGACGGCGATCATGTCCTTTGCCTTTCTGACCATGATCTTTTTCTCTGGAAGAATGGTGGGCCTGCCCCTGGTCAGAGTCTTGAGAACGCTGATGTCTGTCACCACTTTGCTGATTTTGCTGGAAATTACTCTTTTTATAATTTTGATGATGACCCTGGTATTGAGAAGTGCCTTGTTGACCCTTGCCCTTATCACTTTCCTGTTTTCTGTCGTGTCTTCTATCTTGTTCCTGAGGTTTTTTTGCTTCAGTTTCAGCGGTGTCAGTTACCGGAGGCTTAGCTGCCTCTACTGCCTTTTTCTCAATAGGTTTTTCTGGTTTTTTCTGCTGGGGTGGAGTTGATGTTACTTTCCTGGCTGATTGAGCTGCAGAAGAAATTTTGTTTTCAGGCTTTTTTTCGGGAGCTTTACCTGGAGATTCATCTTTTTTCTCAGGAGTACCTTTTGCAGGTATTCTTTTTCTGGGACGCCCCGGCTTATTATCATTTTTCTCTTTTTTAAGCATCTCCTCTGATGGATTCAGAGCTTGTGCATCAAGAATTTTATAAATAAGATCCTGTTTTTTAAAGGAATCAACCTTCTTGATATTCAGGTTTTTGGCAATATCCTTAATTTCTGTAAGGAGCTTACTGTTAAGTTCTACAATATCGTACATGAATTGTATGGATTAAAATTATTTTGATGTTTGTAACAAAATATTGCTGGATTTTATATTCAAAGAAAAAATCTGCCTGGTATTATTTGATTAACACAAATTTTGCTTTAACCGCAGGAAGCGGTTTTTAAACAACATTCATATAAAGACAGATGGTTTAATTTATCGAAAAATCAAAGAATAATGTTGAAGGAATTGTTGTGCAAATATACGTATATTCGGTTAATTGCAAAATAATTCAGAAAATTTATTGACAGTTTGTGTATTCATTCTGTTTTTTGTTTTGTTTACACGGAAATGTTGAGTGGTCTTCATTACAGATATTTGAATCAAATAATATTGTAATTTTGCTTATCTGAACATTTAAAACCTTTAAAATCCTGGCCATGATACAACGAATTCAGTCCGTTTACTTATTTCTTGTACTTGTTTTTACTTTATTGTTTCTCTTCTTCCCATTGGGTTCAATTGACACGGGAACAGACTCATTTGTAATTAAAACATGGGGTGTAAGTCCCGATTCAGAACAAATAATAGGTGATTACAATAATTTACTTGGATTCATAAGCCTTGTAATGGCTTTTATAGTTATGATTCTTACAGTTTATATTACCTTACAGTTTAAGAATCGTGTATTGCAGATTAAACTTGGTAAGATCAATATCCTGATACATATGATAATGGTGGTATCAGCATTTTTCTACCTTGATACATTAAAGAAAGGAATTGAAGTATTTTTCTCTTATGGTGTTGCAATTATCTTTCCATTGCTTTCTATGATTTTGATTTTAATGGCCAACCGTGCTATTAAAAAGGATGAAGAACTGGTAAGATCTGCTGATAGATTGCGGTAGAATATAGTGTTAATCAACCAGTTTCTTTACAATGTAATCGGAGTTGAAAAGCCCCAAAGCACCCATGTATTTGAGTTTAAATTTAAGTACTGATCCTACCTTGTAATTTTTGGGGTTTTTCCCCAGATCAATTACTACAATATCTGAACTTGCTCCTGCTATTTCGATGTTTTTATCCACCGGAATCAGATAGTCGGGAGAAATATCAAGCAACCCGATATCAATCAAGGCTCTCCAGGATTTCTTACCGTAATCCTCGGGATTGATTTCAAACATTTCACCTGAAGGGTTCTCTGCAAGTTCACCTTCGGGCACAACCGGTTTTTCCAGTAATTCAATGATTTCAGCATAAAGGGTAATTACATCATCCTTCATACCTTTAATGGTTTTACCTGTAATCAGGTTATTACCGAAATAAAGGGTTTCACCAATACGGAAATGATTGATTCCTTTTGGGAGCTGTTTCTTCTGAATCATAGGTATATTTACCGAAGATCCTCCCGAAATCCATTTTATTTTTCTGTTGAATTTCAGTTCGATGATCTGTTTGTACAAACTTAATTGTACCATCTTATCATGCGATGGCATTACACCATACAAACAATTGAAGTTTGCGCCAAAACCCACAACTTCAATATTTGGGAGGTCAAAGATTTTTTCATAAAACCCCACCAGGTTTTCACCCAAAACTCCTTCGCGCAGGTCGCCCATTTCAATCATGATGATTACACGATGCACTTTTCCCTGCCTGCCAGCTTCTGTGGAAATGAGTCTTAAGGTTTCCAGGTCTGAGTTAAAACTTACATCGGCATATTTTACTATTGACCTAAGACTTTTACGTGGAGGGGGTTTTATGTAAACAGTATTAACATCCGGATCGATTTTTTTTATTTTTTTCAGATTACTCAAACGAGAGTCGAGCAATTCCCTTGCTCCCATATCAACCAACTCTTTCAGGTAGATCTCATTTCCGCAAACCAGCTTGCTTACAATACCCCATTCGATATTGTTATTTTCAAAGAACTCTTTGAGAAAATTAAAATTGTGTCTTAACTTTTTACTGCTTATGGTTATCTCTGCCATTACTATTTTATTAACGGTTAAGTCTCATTTCGAGATATTTGCTGGTGAAGCCCAGTTTTTCATATAGATACCTGGCAGGGTTTTCGGGTTCAACATGCAATTTAATGCTGCCTTCGGCTTTATCAAAAGTTTTCAACATTAGATCTTTGCCCAGTCCTTTGCCTCTGTAATCTTTGTGTACGGCAATATAAACAAGTATATTTTCAGGAATGTAACCCGCCATACCTGTTTTATTGATGATAACAGCTCCTGCAACTTTCCCTTCTTCCTTAGCTACCAGGATAAATCCTCCAAATTTCTTCTTATCATCCAAAGCGAAGTTTATACAACGCATAATAGCATCGTACTCATCTCCAAACTGATCAAGATGTTCAAACAAAAAGTCTGCAACTTCTCTTTTCTGCTGTTCCGCCACCTCGTCCTGCGGTGTATAAAAAGTGTAATCCATAATGTTGAATTTTAAAAGTTTATGTTTTGAGATTCTTTCGGCACATTATTGTGCAAAAAGTTGATGATAACAAAACTTACCAGGGAAATAGTGATGCCAAAAATATTGGCATCGAGCCCTAAAGGTAAGTTTAAATCCATAATAATCAAAGTAATAGTTGTTGAGCCACCCAGCAACATAGCCCAGAAAGCTGCCACTGAACTGGCCTTCTTTAAAAACAGTGCTGCCACAACGGGCACAAATAATCCTGATACCATAAAAGCATAGGAATAGAGCATCAATTCCAGAACGTTAGGCATTACAGTTGCCAGCATCAAAGCCAGTGTGCCCAGCACCAGTGTAAAGGCCTGTGAAAGTAGCAGGAAGTTTCTTCTACCATCAGGCATTTTAAACCATTTACCGAAAATATCGGTAAGGAAATTGCCCGATGATGCCATCAGGCAGCTATCAGCTGTTGACATAATGGCTGAAAAATAGGCTGCCATCATTAGTCCCATCAAACCAACGGGCAACACTGTTCGCAGAAGCATGGGTAGTCCTTGCTCTGCATCAATGTCCGAAGCACTGCTGAATCCAATATATTCAAACATGCCTTGCGCAATAGCAACCCGGGCAAACAGTCCTAGCAAAACACCCATAAATGCCATGATGGGCCATTCGAAAATTCCGGCAATATACCAGGCTTTTTGTGCCTGTTTTTTATCACGCGATGCATAAATTCTCTGGTAAAGGGTCATACCCACAAACCATATGGGAATAATCGTTACCGCCCAGTTTACAATTTGCTGCCAGCTGATATTTCCCAGGCTAAAATACTCAGGTGGAAGCACTTCCCTTATCCCTGCCATGCCGCCCACGCTGTAAAAAGCTATGGGTATGCCAATAAAAATAAGTCCCGACATCAAAATAATCCACTGGATTGTATCTGTATAAATTACTGCTTTAATACCACCCATTGCAGTGTATACAATTACAATAATCCCCATAATAATCAGAGCAGTTAATCGCGGTAGAAGTGGTGTAAAAGTTGCTTCAGCCAGAATGGCCCCTGCCAGGATCTGTGAGCTGGTAAATCCAAGATAGCCGATACCTGAAATAATTCCTGCCAGTAATGCAACTTTGGGATTGTAAAAGTGCCCCAGCATTTGGGGGAAGGTGTAAAATTTTTTGAATTTTTCGATGGCTTTAACTCTGGGGATTAATAATACTGCACTAAGCCAGGCTCCGACAAGTCCTGTAAAAAGCATCCATGAGCCTGCAATCCCCATGATAAATCCTAATCCTCCCAATCCTATAGAAAAACCGCCACCAACGTCTGTGGCAACTACTGAAAGTCCGATATGCCAGCTGCCTATTTTTCGACCACCCACGTAATAGTCATCCACTCCCTTGTTCTTCAGCAGGAACCATACTCCGATTCCTATAACCGCTAACATGTAAAGAGTGAAAACTAATATATCTAAAAAATGCATTAAAAGATTAGGTTCCTGTTTGGATGCCTGCAAAGGTAGTGATTTTAAAGGGAAGGGACAAATTGGTCGCTGGAAAAACTGGTAATCAGTGGCTTATGGTCCTTAGTTTTTGACAGTTCAGAAATAAAAACTTTACGCTAAGTTTGCAGATTAAAATCTATTGAAAAATGAAATTTCCATGGGGCAATTCACGTCGTTTTCATTCGCTTGCCGATTATTACAAGCAACGGTATGGCAGTCGTATTCAAAAAGTGAGCATTGACGCCGGCTTTACTTGTCCCAACCGTGATGGTACAAAAGGGAAAGGGGGCTGCACATTTTGCAATAACAGAGGATTCAATCCATCATACTGTCATGAAGAGAGCTCCATCACCGACCAAATAGAAACAGGGCTCAGGTTTCTGAAAAACAGATATAAAAGAGCCCGGATATTTGTTGCCTATTTCCAGGCTTATTCAAATACCTATGACAAAATTGAGGTGTTGAAAGATCTTTATGGACAGGCGCTGGCTCATCCCGAAATATCGGGTTTATCCATAGGCACCCGGCCAGATTGTATAGATGATGAAAAACTGGATTATCTGTCTGAACTAAACCAGGAATACATAATTTCAGTGGAATACGGGGTTGAATCCTGCTATGAAGATACTTTGCTCAGAATTAACCGGGGACATACATTTGCCGATTCAGTCAAAGCCATTGAAACAACAGCCGCAAGAAAACTGCATACGGGCATTCATCTTATTATGGGTTTGCCCGGGGAAACCCGCGAGCAAATGCTGGCTCAAAGTCATATCATTTCCCGATTACCCATCGGTTCGGTAAAATTTCATCAGCTTCAGATTGTCAAAGACACACCTATGGCAGATGAATATTTAAAGTCCCCTGGCAACTTCCACTTTTTTGAACCCGAAGAATACGTTGATTTTATAGTGCGCTTTCTGGAAAACCTCCGTCCTGATATTGCCATTGAACGTTTTGCCGGTGAAGTGCCACCTGACTATAATCTTCGCAAATCATGGAAAGGCTTGCGCAGTGACCAGATGATTTCCCTGATAGAAAAAGAATTGGAGCAGCGCAATACCTGGCAGGGAAAAAATTTCAAAAATTGATTCAAAGAAATTTGATTATTTTTGGCTCTTTTTAAACCCTTTTTACCATAGGTCTGAATTTTTATTTGAGATTTTTTTTGGATGTAAAACTTTGATATATGAATAATCAGAATTCAGGATTTGTAGCTGGGATGCTTAGTGCCATCGAACGGGTAGGGAATAAATTACCGCACCCGGGTGCTTTGTTTGCCTATTTTGCCATGGGAATTATTCTGCTGAGTGGAATTATTTCCTTTTTTAATGTTACGGCTGTGCATCCCGGAACGGGTGAAACCATCGAGGTCTTTAACCTTGTGAGTCGTGAAGGTTTACATATGATCGTAACAGGCATGGTAACAAACTTTACTTCTTTTGCTCCGTTGGGAACTGTTCTGGTTGCTCTGCTGGGTATTGGTATTGCCGAAGCTAGTGGTTTGATGTCGACCGGATTGCGATTGCTTGTTATTTCCGCACCCAAAAACCTTCTCACTTTTGCCATCGTTTTTGCCGGTATATTGTCAAACACTGCCAGCGAGGTGGGTTATGTGGTACTTGTACCGCTGGGAGGTATGATTTTTCTGGCTGTCGGCCGAAACCCCATAGCAGGTATTGCCGCAGCATTTGCAGGAGTATCGGGTGGTTATTCTGCCAATTTGCTTCTGGGTACCATCGATCCACTTTTAGCAGGTCTTTCTGAAGAAGCTGCAAATATCGTTGACCCAACCTATACAGTTAATCCTGCTGCAAACTATTATTTTATGTTTGTTTCTACTTTCTTTATTGCTACCATTGGTACGTGGGTTACTGAAAGGGTCATTGTGCCCCGTTTGGGTGAATACAAAGGAGAAGCAAAACCCGAAGAGATTAAAAAACTTGATGATGATGAAAAACGCGGAATGCGGTTTACTCTTGTAGCTTTTCTCATCATTGTTGTTTTGATAGGTCTCAGTATGGTTCCCATCGACAGGGGAATATGGGCCAATATTCCTGGTAGTGGCTTTCTACGCGACCCCAATACCGGTGGTTTGCTTCGCTCCCCATTTATGAGCGGTATCGTAGCCATTATTTTTCTTATAGCAGGTATTTTGGGTATTGTTTACGGTATAGGTGCCAGAACATTAAAAAGCAACGATGATGTAATACTGGGCATGGGCAAATCCATGTCGACCCTCGGAACATACATTGTTCTGGTGTTTTTTGCTGCCCAGTTTGTAGCTTACTTTAACTGGACAAATCTGGGATTAATTTTTGCCATCAAGGGTGCCAACCTTATTGGAGCAATGGGGCTCGGTCGTATTCCACTTATGATTGCTTTGGTATTGATTTCTGCACTTATAAACCTTGTTGTGGGAAGTGCCAGTGCCAAATGGGCAATTCTTGCACCGGTATTTATTCCTATGTTTATGCTACTGGGCTATTCGCCCGAGTTTACTCAACTGGCATACAGAGTAGGGGATAGTGTTACCAATGTTATTGCTCCAATGATGTCGTACTTTGCTATGATAGTAGCATTTTTTGAAAAATATGATAAAAAAGCAGGCATAGGGACAATCATCGCTACTATGTTGCCCTATACTTTTATTTTCCTTGGGGCCTGGTTGATTTTACTTGTTATATGGATTCTTCTCGGAGTACCCATCGGCCCTGGTGCACCCCTGTTTTACGAGTTATAAGAGAATAATTAACTGATTGTTGAAAAATAACATGGAGCCTGAAGCTTTTGCTTTAGGCTCTTTTTAGATTTATTGTTATATTTGATTGGCGAAATCTTATTTTCTTTCGGTTAGAAGTTTCTTGTGGTAATGCTTCCTGGCTTAATTTATTCTGTTTTGGTTCCTGTTGATTTTTCCCGACAATCTGTTTGGGCATTGTCTGTTGCAGCTATGCTGGTAAAGAATAATAAGGGAATTATACATCTTCTTCATGTTGTTGATTCACGTATCGATTATGAAAAAGAAACTTTGGAAAAAATAAGAATAAACCTTTTTGAATTTGCGCAGGAACAGCAGCAATTGCTGGGTGTATCAATCATACCCAATATTGAAAGAGGCAATATTTTTCAAAGCATTGGCGATACTGCAAACCGCTTGGGTGCAAAAATCATTATTATGGGTACACATGGCGTTAAGGGTATTCAAAAAGTTATTGGAAGTTTTGCGGTCAGGGTAATGCTGGGGAGTAAGATTCCGGTGATATTGATCAAAGATCAATTTATTTCACAAAACTTCAATAAAATAATTATTCCGAATGATACCCTAACAACCATCGATATTGTTACAGAAAAAGTTATTGAATCCGGAAAAGTTATCCACGGAAATATTTATCTGTTCAATCTTCTAAGAACCATGTCCGCTTTCAGAAAAGTAAAGATAATGGGTCAAATCAAAAGGACTCTCAATAAACTTAATTCTGCCGGTTATAACAGTGAAAGTATTGTAATTCAGAATGATATACAGGATTTTACAAATCTTATTATAAGATATGCTAAGAATATAAATGCAGATATGATTGCCATCTCTTTACAATCAAAAAAACCAGGAAAAGAATTTCAAATATCTGATTTGGCCATGAACCTTATAAACAAAGCTCCAATTCCAATATATGTTGTGAACCCGGAAGTTATTAAATAAACTTTTTTTTTGGTTGAGTTTAAAAAAACATACAAAAGCCTGATTTCATACAAGTTTTCTCAAATGTATCCGGGGTTAAAGGCTAAAATCATCAAAATAAATATATTTTATTCAATTGAAAAGCAATTATGAACATAAAAAATATTTGTGTATTCTGTTCATCCAGCAATCAAATAGCTGATCATTTTTTTCATGATGCTGCCAGTTTGGGTCAATATATTGTTGCACAGGGTTGGGGACTTGTTTATGGTGGAACAAAAATAGGTTTGATGGGGCATATAGCTGATATCGTACTTAAAGGTAAATCAAACGTTATTGGAGTAATTCCCAGGCACATACAAGCTAAAGGGATTGAGCATAAACAGTGTACGGAACTGATCTTAACAAATGATATGAGTGAACGAAAAATGACAATGATTGCCAGATCAGATGTTTTTATTGCCCTTCCGGGAGGTTTTGGTACCTTGGAAGAAATTCTTGAGGTTATAACACTCAAACAATTGCAATTGCATGACAAACCCATTATTTTTCTGAATACTAATAACTATTTTGATCACCTTGCATGTTTTTTTGACCAGATTTTTTACGAAAAATTTACTGCTGACAAATTCAGACAATTGTATTACATGGCTCCCCATGTAAACGCCCTGTCTGAATATCTGAAGAATTACCAAAGGCCTTATTTAACAGATAAATTGTCTGATTAATTGAAACGTAAAACATAATTATTTCTTTTCTGATAATTTTTGAAGTAAAAGTAATCTCCGGTGTTTAAAATGTATTTTTTTTATGTACTTTGCATGACAAATATATTGCTGTTTAATAGCTTCATGTTTTTAATTAATTTCATTCAAAATGAAGACAGGTAGAAATAAAATTCTTGTAGCTATTGACTTTGAAGAGCAATCTCTCAATGCTCTTGAGCATTCCTTTGAGATAGCAAGATTATTTGAAGCTGAGCTAATACTCCTATACGTTATTGAAGTGTCAAATGTGCTGGGTAAGTTGCGATCTCCCGAAGATTATGTAAAGAAAATCATTCAGGAAGCAAGAGAAAAATTTGATGAACTTGAGAAGCTTGCCCAATCAGTTTCTTCAAAGGCATTGGTAAGAACAAGTGTGATAATTGAAAAGGGAAAACCCTATGATAAAATCATTGAAACTGCTATTGAACAGGATGTGATTATGATAGTAATGGGCAAGAATAGTATTTCTTCAGCATCTAAAAGAAATAAATACATCGGAAGTAATACAATGAATGTGGTTAGAGAAGCTGAATGTCCTGTAATCACTATTAAAGAACATACAAAGATTCCAGGCAAATTTTACAGAATATTACTGCCACTTGATTTTACCCGGCAAACCAAAAAACAGGTTCAGAAAGCTATTGAGTTTGGAGGATATTTTGGTGCAAAGATATATGTACTCTCGATTGTAACAAGCGATAATAAAGTAGCAAAGCTTCTTAAACAGGTTCAGCTGAACCAGGTGAAAAATGCCATTCACAAAAACGGAATTAGTTGTCATACTGAAAGTTTACTTGCTAATGAAGAAACTGTTTCTGAATTGGTAATATCCTACAGTAAAAAAATTGACGCCGACCTTATTATCATTATGACACAGCAAAAGAAAAGCTTTGTAAACTATTATATTGGCTCAAATGCACAGGAAATTATATTCAACTCATCTTTACCGGTACTAAGTATTATTCCTACGGCAGAGTTTAAGCCAGGTGTAGTAACTTCTATGGTAGATCCGCTGGGCTTAATTAAAAAAAAGTTAGACGATGAGCTTAATGAAGATTAACATCTGAATTTATTAAGATTTCCTTGTTTCAAATATTATTTAATTGTAAGGTTTTGCTAAAAAGTTCTATTTTTGTTTCACGGGTCTTTACAATGTGGCAATTTAATAGTTATTTATAAAATAGTTAAATTTACTGTTTATGACAACAACTGAAAGGGATATTATTCTGGTTCCAACCGATTTTACACCGGTAGCCGACTGTGCTCTGGATCATGCCATAGAAATTGCTAAACTTTTTAATCAAAAAATATGTCTTTTGCATATAGTGGGTAAAAAGACATCTTCTGATTACAGAGACCTGGTCCTTGATAAAATGAAAAAAATTGCGCAGTCTAATCAGAGCAGAACCGGAATCAATATTAGCTACAAAATAGCTGAAGGAAGTATTTTCGATGAAATAAGCTCTACTGCAAGTGAGTTAATGGCTGAATTTATTGTAATGGGTATACATGGGAAACAGGGAGTTCAGCATATTGTGGGAAGTTATGCTTATAAAGTGATTTGTAGCTCGAAAGTACCAGTAATGGTAGTGAAAAAGAAACATCATCATGTAGGTTTTAATAATATTGTAGTACCCATAAGCTTTAATGTTGAAACTGCCCATAAAATTAATCAGTCAATAAAATTTGCTAAGTATTTTGATTCAACTATTCATATTATTGGTGTACTCCGTTCTAAAAGCAGTGTTTATAAAATTAAGAAAGAAGCATTACTTAAAAATCTGATGGACTTTGTTGAAAAAGCCGGTGTAAAAGTAAAAGCTGAAGTTATTGTTAGAACTGGTGCTGACCTTGACGATGAAGTGTTAAGATACTCACGTGAGATTGATGCTGATTTGATTATGATTGTTGCTGAACAAAGTGGAAGATTCAATCTTGTTATGGGCCGTAATGATGCCGAGCAAATAATTGATAAAGCTGATATACCTGTACTTACCGTCATTCCCAATCCTGAAGAAGATGACGAAGACTCCATGCTTAGTTCATTTTTCGATCCGTTTGGTATTATTGAAAAACCATGATTCCGTAGATTCTTATTCAGCTCTACTCATATATCCCTTAAATGCTTCATTAAATGATTTCATTCGATGATACCAGGGTAGCTTTTGCAGATAAAACGACTACCGAACTCAAAAAAGCCTGGTGGTTGTTTATTTTGGTTAAAAACCCAAGACTGGTAAAGGTGGGTTCAGTATTACTGAATATTGCCAATAGTATTCGGTTACCTTTACGATGGATATTAAAAACTACTGTTTTTAAACACTTTTGTGGTGGAGAAACCATAGAAGAATGTAGAGATACGCTTGATAAGTTTTCTGACTCGGGCATCAAAGCTGTTCTGGATTATGCTGCAGAAGGAGTTCAGACTGAAAAAGAGTTTGATGAAGCCCGCGACAGAATTCTTGCTACCATTGAGCTAAGTCGTACCAACAGCAATATCGGCTTTGCCGTTTTTAAGTTTACCGGTATTGCCAGGTTTTCTCTGCTGGAGAAATTTGGAAACGATGATACGTTGAGCCAAAAAGAACTTGACGAATTCGAAAGGATAAAAAGGAGAGCCGACGATATTTGCACTAATGCCAGAGATGCCGGAATTCCCGTAATGATCGATGCAGAAGAAACCTGGATTCAGGATGCTGTGGATGAAATTGTTGAAAATCTCATGGAGAAATACAACAAGGAATCGCATGTGGTTTACCATACCTTACAGATGTACCGCATTGATAAACTTTATTATCTCAAGAAAATTACTGAAGAAGCAAGGATCAAGGGGTATTTGCCTGCCTTCAAGCTGGTGAGGGGTGCTTATATGGAAAAAGAGCGGGAGAGAGCTCAAAAAATGTCGTATGCTTCACCCATTCATCCTGTTAAAAATGCCACCGATGGCGCATTTAACGATGCTGTCAGGTTCTGTCTTGAAAATATTGGCAACATAGCACTTTGTGTGGGTACTCATAATGAAATTACTTGCCAGTTGGCCGCTGAATATATGGCAGAAAATGAACTGGAACCTGCCCATGAAAAGATACATTTCTCTCAGCTTATGGGTATGAGCGACCATATAAGCTACAATCTGGCCAAAGCAGGCTACAATGTTAGCAAATACTTACCTTACGGTCCCATCAGACTGGTAATGCCCTACCTCATAAGAAGGGCAGAGGAGAATACATCTGTTGCAGGGCAAACCGGACGGGAACTTTTTCTGATAAAAAAAGAATTGAAAAGACGGAAAGAAGAAAAAAAGAAAAGCTGATAACAGCAGGAAAATGCTTATTTTATTTTGTCAAAAGCCTTTGCCTTTGAGCTTCAAAAACCAATACTGCTGCAGAAACAGATACATTGAGCGAGTCAATATTTCCCTGCATGGGAATTCTTACCTTTTCATCAGCATGTTTATACCAGATTTCCGAAAGACCCTGGGCTTCAGTACCCAGTATTATTGCAACCCCTTTTGTCAGATCTTTTTCATAATATGATTCCTGTGCCTGAACGGAGGCCACCAAAGTTTTAACACGATTTTGAGACGCCCACTCAATGAACTCCTGCGAATTGCAGAGTGCTATTTGCCTGGTAAATACGCATCCAAGGCTGGAACGTATTACATTGGGATTGAAAATGTCAGTCTGATGATCGCAAACAACCACTGCATGAGCATTTACAGCATCGGCAGTTCGTAAAACAGCTCCAAGGTTGCCTGGCTTTTCAACCGATTCCAGCACAATGATCAGCGGATTTTCAGATAGTTTAATTTTACTTAAAGGCAACTGAAATTTATCTGCAACCATAAGTATTCCTTCAGCATTTTGCCTGTAGGCCATTTTATTGTATACTTCTGGTGAGACATACCTGACGGATTGTTTAAATGGCTCTGAATTTATGGGATAGTATTTGTCAGGCAGGTAAATATCAGGACAAATAAACAAATACACAGGCTCAATACCCCTTTGCAAGGCTAGCGATACTTCCCTGACCCCTTCGGCAACAAACTGTTTTTTCTGATTTCTTTCGCTGGCCTTTTGCTGAAGTTTAACTACCTGCTTTACAAGTGGATTTTGCAAACTGCTTATCAGAGTTTCCTGCATGCCTTGATTTGTAAGTTGGTTAAAACAGATGGTGCAAAATTACAATGTTTTTCGCCTTGTGTCAGGCTTTTTTTGAAATCAGGCTATTACCGTAAAATACTGCAAAAGCCAGCAGGTACAATCCGGTTGCAAGAAACATTACAACCCTGAATCCACCCTCCACGGCAATGAGGGTGGCAAGTGATGTTGCAATAACTGAAAGACACCCGTTGATTCCCCAGGCCCAGGGAATATGTTGTTCATTGTTCTGATTCAAAATTCTAATGCCTGATGGGAATGGCATTCCCATAAAGAAAGAAGGAATCGCCAGCATGAAAAAAGCAATGAATACTTTTATGAAAAGTGGGAAATCAATGGTTAATGTGAGAACGTTGGTGAAAAATAAAGCATAAATCAGAAGAAGTATTGCTACTGCAAAACTTGCGACGCCTGAAGCTTTAACGGGATCTTTAAATTTTCCTGAGTAAAGGCTTCCTGCTCCGCTGGCAATCATCATGGTGCTTATAACTGCTGAAATGGCATAAACCGGGTGTCCGAAATACAGAATAAATCTTTGAATAAAAATGATTTCAGCAAACATATACCCCAAGCCCAGTGCTCCGAAGTAAAGCAAGGTAGGTAAAAGATTCCTGCTTCTTTTTCTCAGTTTGAAAAGAGGAAGAATAATAAGAACAAATGCAAGAATTGAACTTTGTATAAGTGTAACCCATACAATAAGGTAACCCAGTTCGAGGAAAGGCATGGTTTCGGCACCAAAAGTGTCGCGAAGCTTTTTGAGTGTGCTGAATTTCAGAAACCTGCTAAAGTAGGGCTTGTCGTCAGTGGCAGGTGCAATGTGAAAATCATACTCTGCCAGCAGGCTTTGATCTGTTGAAGAAAGAATCGCATCAAGGTATCTGTAGAGATTATCATCTTCAATTTGATTGTAAACGCTTCTTTCATCGTCAGAAATACCGGGTAGTAAAACAGGGTCGAAAAGCATTTCCCGGCAGAAGTTGCGGATATTGGCGATATCGCTGCTTTCCAAAGGATTTTTGCTTAATACAAAACTGATTGTTCCCCAGCTTTTAATGGCAACCAGATGGTTTTCCGGCGATTCTATCCCATTTGCTCTGAGCGTTTCAACCAGGGTTGCAGCTATTTTCAAAGTGGTTCGGGATGGATAATCAATCCAGGTTGTAACTGAAATTACTCCATGATCCGATAGCCGGTTCCACATGAGTTGAAAGGCTTCAATGGTAAGGGAGTAATCTTCATGCAGGGCATTGAGCCCCATTGAGCCGCCAAAGCTTTCCATCCTCGGGAGTATGATTGCATCGTATTCCGATTGGTTTTGTGAAAGCAAATATTGTCGACTGTCGCTGTAAATAAAGTTGGCTTCCGGTTTCAGTGCAAAGTATTGGCTTTCTTCAGCAAACCGGTTCTTTAGAAGTTCTTTGATCCCTCTTACTTCGGTTACACCCGTAACATGTTTTGCCCCGCTTTGCAGGGCATGAGCAACTCCTGTACCAGTGCCTGATTTTAGTACTAGAACCTTGTCCCGCTGCCTCATTACATAGGGCAAGGCCTCGGTGGTAAAATTGTGAATATTTACCGTATCATACAATGGAATCACTCCATAGAACTCAGCATTGATGAATACATTTTTCTTTACCGGTACAGCACCGGTGTAGGTAAAACTCAAAGCCGGAGCATAACGCAATGCGGAAGATTCTACAACTTCTATCTGGCCATGAACATCAGCCTGCTTATGTATAATCTCTGCATCAGGTAAGTTTAAAGTACGGGAAAGACCTTTGTATTCAGAAAGTGGAAGCTCGCCTGGTTGGAAAATTGAAAAACCAATGAAACCTATTGACAAAACTATGCCTGCGATTTGTAAAAAGCGTTTTCTTTTTTCAAATGATAAAACTGCAGCCATAACTGATAATATTGCCACCAGTGGTAATGCCTGTAAAGCAAAAATATGACTTAACAAGATAACAACTACGATTCCCCCAATTCCTGATCCCAGAAGATTTGAAAAATAATATGTACCTATTTGCCCTGCATTTTTAATAAATAAAATACCAATGGCAAGAGCTCCAACGAAAAATGGTATAAAGTAAATAATGTATCCTAAGGCTAAAACTCCGAATTGGCTGCTTTCAACAAACAAAAGATAAACATCAAACTGGAAAACCGGCATTCTGGCAAGATTAAACGATACCACCATAAAGAAACCTGAAACGGCCATAAGTGATGGCACTAACCAGTTGGATGCTTCAAGTAGTTTTTTCCTGAAAAGTGCTATAAAGGTTCCGCTTGCTCCAAAACCAAGCATTGCAATGGAGATGATCATATAGGCAAAATGATATCCCTGCATTACGGATATCAATTGCATAAGTATTAATTGAAAAGCAATAATCGCAGCTGAATGTAATCCCAGTGCGCTGATTCTGGCAGTTTTATGAATTGAAGTTAGCAGTTTGAAGGCCATAAAGATTTCTGGTTAATCTCCTGATGTGAAAGGTACAAATCTGACAGGCATAAGGCTTCTGGAAGAAACCCTGTCACCTTTTTTCTCTACCAACATCAATTGCTGAACTCTGAAAGGAGAACCCACCGGAATGATCATCCTTCCACCATCCTTTAATTGTTCTATAAGCGGGGGGGGGATATATTCTGCGGCAGCAGTAACAACAATGGCGTCAAACGGGGCAAATTCTTCCCATCCGTAGTAACCGTCTGCAATTTTCACACTAACATTTTCGTAGTTCTTATCAAGGATTGCTTTAGCTGTGAGACCCAAAGGTTCAACTATCTCGATAGTATAAACATGGTCAACAATTTCGGCCAGAACTGCTGCCTGATAACCAGATCCGGTGCCAATTTCAAGTACGCGATAACCCTTTTTAGGTTTTATAATCTCAGTCATATAACCCACAATATAAGGTTGCGAGATGGTTTGCCCGTAACCAATGGGGAGTGGTCGATCTTCATATGCCCATCTTTGCTGATTTTCAGGAATATATAAATGACGTGGCACCTGTCGCATTGCTCTTAAAGTTGAGGCATCCCTGATACCACGATTTCTGATTTGAGTTTCAACCATGCTTTGACGCTGCATCGTATAATCCTGAGCATCAGAGTTTAATGGGTATAAGAATAACAAAAGGAAGATGATTACACTGTTCTGCTTGAAATACTTCATGATATGTTTCTTTTGGATTAATATCTCTCGTAAACAAATATAGTAAATTGGGGTTTAACTGTTAAAATACAAGCACTTTTTAAAAGTTAAAAACATTAAAGTGTTTGATTTCTGATGTTTTACTTTGTAAATTTAGAGTCAGTATTTTATGCATCTTCTCACCAAAGTCATTACAATGAAAACCACCTTTTTTTTTATCATAATAGCTTTTTTCTTTTCGCTCAATTCGCATGCGCAAAGTATTACAACGCTTAAAAATAATACTGAAAGATACCTGGAAAGATTTCCACATCAAAAAGTTTATCTGCATCTTGATAAAGACGAATACTTTTCCGGCGATATTATTTGGTTCAAAGCTTACATTACTAATGCTCACAATCACATTCCCGATATACTGGAATCTACTTTATTTACTGAATTATATAATGCTCAGGGAACCCTTATTGCCAGAAGAATAGTAAGAATAGATAAAGGTTATGGAATGGGTGATTTCTCATTGCCCGATTCAATTATTGAGGGTAATTATGTTCTAAAAGCTTACACTCCCTGGATGTTAAACTTTGATGATAGGTTTATATATAGCAAAAATATTTTTATTAATAATCCTGAATCAAAAAACTTCATAAGCCGACGTAATTTCAGGGAAAACAGAAGGTTTAACAGAGGATTGGAAAACAAAAGAACAGATTTTGAATTTGAAATCTTTCCAGAATCAGGAAATCTGGTTTATGGACTTACAAACAGAATAGCTTATCATGCATTTAATTCTCTTGGTGAAGGTATTCCTGTAAATGTACAACTTGTCAATTCATCGGGAGTGCCAGCAGGAACAGTAGGAACTGTAGCAGAGTTGAGAGGAAAGGGATTGTTTGAATTTACTCCCGAAAGGAACGAAAGGTATTCGTTAGTTGCAGAATTTCCTGATGGACGCAGCAGAAATTATCCTATTAGAAATATAAGAAATCAAGGATATTTGCTGCGGGTAGATGATTTTGATGATTTATTTCGTGTAACTGTTCAAAATAATTATACATCAGAAACACAAAAAGCATATCTTGTTTTACATACCAGAGGAGTTATTAAGGAATTGAAAACTATAGAAGTTGATCAATACAGTTTTGATGTTAAATCCGATGAACTTCCTAACGGAATTGTAGCAGTTAGTCTTTTTGATTCTGACTTAAATCTGGTTTCGGAAAGGCTTTTTTTTAATCTTGCTAAATCAGATTCCGATCTTAGTTTATATTTAACCAAAGGGCAAAACAATACCATTGATGTAACTTTTGAATCTCCGCAACACCCAATTGATACTACAACATTTTCAATTGCAATACTGGGTTCAGGACCAGAGTACAACCTTGAGGTCAGTGAAAATATACTTAGTCATATGTATCTTACTTCGGATCTTACAGGAATTGTAGAAGACCCGGCATGGTATTTTAAAACTAATGAAAATAATCAACAGGTATTAGATTTGTTAATGCTTACATCAGTTTGGGAAAGATTTGAGTTCGATGAAATTATGGAAGATAAATCTCCCAGGATAGTTTTTCGGCGACTTGACGGTTTTCCTGTATTTGGAAACATTGAACCTACTGAGAGCTCAAAAGAATTAGAGCGATTTAATTTTGAAGTAACTCTTGAATTGGAAGATGAATATATTACCCGCTCCACAAATACAAATAGAGCAGGGGATTTTAGATTCGATAGTTTGAAAATTTTTGGTGATTTTAAAGCTGAGATTGCAATATTGGGATTGCAAGGTAGTAAACCAAATTTTATTGAAATTTTTCCTGATGTAATTAAGGATACTGAACTGGATGTTAATTTGAACTACAGAAGTTTACAGCAGGACAGGGGCAGTAACTGGACAAGAACCCCTTCAATACAGATAAGACCATCGGACAGAAGGATAGAGATACGTGATGAGCTTCCTCAACATCCTGGACGACCTGATCAGGTTATTTATCTCACAGAACAGGATGAATTAAACCGGACTTTACGAGATATTCTCAGATCAAGAGTTTCAGGTTTATCCATAGATGGTAATTCGATTCTTATCAGAGGACCAAGCAGCCTGATATTAAGTAATGAGCCCTTATTGCTTGTAGACGGAATGCAATATAGTAATTTTCAGTTTCTTAACCTGCGAGCTTCCGATATCTCGCATTTGCAAATCTATAAAGGTTCCAGTGCTACAATTTTCGGAATCAGAGGTGCCAATGGTGCTATTGTGGCGCACACCCGAAGAAGCAGCCTTGCACAGAGATTTATTCTGGAATACGTGATAACTGGATATTACGTTTCGCAAAACTTTTCAGAATTAGAAGGGACATTAACTGATAAAATTGCTAAATACAATAATTATCAGCATACGCTATACTGGAATCCTTACCTGGAACTAGATGAATTTGGACGTCATTCAATGAGTATTGATGTTCCCGATAATGTTAAACTGGTAAACATAATTCTTGAAGGCATCGATGCGAAGGGTAGAATCTTTCACCAACATTCTAACCTTGAACTATGATGGTTTAAGAAATGTTTGCGTGGATTAGTTAATTCTTCAAATTGAGTGCAAGCAAAAACCGTAAAGTATTAATGTTATCTGAATAATCATTTGGACCAGGCTTCTGTGATTCTCCGAAGTTTACTTTTTTAACTTCATTCATTTGAAGATTGCCTGAAGATACTACACATTGAATATTCTCTCTTTCATTTTTGATAAAATCAATCACTTCATCCATTGAAATGTACATGTGGTAATGTAAAACAGCTAATGGAGATGTCAAAGAAAAATCTCTTTTTAGCAAAGTAAATCCGCTATCATAATGGCTGGTATTATTTACCAGTAAAATAGCTTTCTGATATTCATAATTATTGTAAAACTTGTGATGGTCTTTCAGGTATTCCCATTTGCTAAAACTATTGAGAAGTAATTTTAGGTCATAATCCTTAGGAATCATTACAAGCGAAACGCTTCTGCACCCCATGCCAAAAAACATAAAAATATCATCGGAGAGTGCTTCCAGTTCAGATGGACTTTCATGGCCTGATAGTATTGCAATACTATTCCTGTTTCTTCTGATTATGTGAGGATACCTGCCAAAATAATATTCGAAATAACGCGATGTATTATTGCTGCCTGTTGCTATAACAGCATCAAAACCGCTGATTTTGTTATGGGTAAATTCAATCATAGATGAAAAACCCGGCTCAATTTCGCACAGCAGAGAAGCAATTTTTATAGGCAGGTCTTTATCCTGACCCGAAAGTTTCCCCAGAAATTGATTGCCTGTAATAAGGACACACATAAAATCATGGAATCCTACCGCAGGCAGGTTGCCGGCCATTACAACGGCTATTTTCAGAGGAGTTCCTGGTTCAGGAATGGAGTAATCCTTCAGCCATTCCCGCATCTTTTCTTCTTCCAGCATGACTGAAAGTCCGGTGATGGCATTTTTTACATTTTCCACAGTAAACCAAGGGTTTCTGTAAGGGCTTTCGCTGATTTCATGAAATAGAGCCTGGCCTGCAGGGCTTAGATAATCAGGACTATCGGCAACAGCAACTTCATTTAGTTGCTTTCCCAGTTCAATAAAGGCATTCAAACGTTTTTGAAAATCAGGCATCATATGTGATTGTGAATGATTCTACCAATGATTTAGATAATTATCTTTGCAATATCTTGATGCAAAGTTAAGTTTTACATTCAAACCGGAAGGTGCCGGAGTGATTTAAGTAACCCGTATAATCGATTTTTTATGTCTCGCTTTCTGTTGATAATTTATGGATTTCTATTGATTTTCCTGTCATTTAATGCAATCTCACAAACAGATTTCAGGGCACATGAAGACAGTCTGAGGAGGCTTTCTTTGAAATTGCCTGTTCTTGATGATGATGAACAACGAAGGGAAACTAACCGGCAGTTCAGGGAGTATTTTGAACAGGTGCTGGCAATGGACGGTTCTTTCATGTATAATTTCGATTCACTTACCACCATTTCCATGCTCAGATCGCCTGATGCGCGCTTCAGGATCATCAGCTGGTATGTGCCCTTGCGCGGCGATAATTTTGAGTATTTCGGGTTTTTTCAAACTGCCGGAAATATAAACGGTGGGGGTAAATTAATTCCATTGGCTGATAAGGGAATCCGGGAAGATGAGCCTCGTTTTGAATCGCTGGATCATGAGCAGTGGTATGGGGCATATTATTCCGATATGATACATCACCGGCATAATCAAAAGGATTTGTATACTTTACTGGCGTGGAGAGGCGATAATCCTTTAACCCGAAAACGTATCATTGAACCCCTGACCCTCAGTGATGACGGAATGCCTGTATTCGGGAAACAGGTTTTTCAGTATGGCGAAAATCAGAACTACCGCGTCATTTTTGAATATTCAGCAAAAGTATCCATGATTATTCGTTTTGATGACTTTATTTTTGATGGAAGTCGCAATCCGGAAAGAATTATTGTTTTCGACCGAATAGCTCCGACACATAGTTTTTTAAGCGGGCATTACCAGTTTTATGTTCCCGAAATGAATATTTTCGATGCCTTCAGATTTGTAAATGGCAACTGGGTTTTTACAGCCGATATTGACATCAGAAACCCTCGAAGAAGACCACCACCCCGACCTGTTCCTCCAAATCAGTAAAGAAACAACAGGTTTTGTTGCATTTCTTCAAGATTGACTCCTGTAAAACATTTTATTTGACAGGTAAATTGCACAATTTAAGGGCAAGAAAAATATTTACCATGTTTTTCTTTTTACATTCTGGTAAATTTCCCAAATTTGCCAGAGATTTAAAATACCAGAAACTTTTTCATTCATGTTGGCACCATATTTTCAATAATTAGAATAATTTTGTTTTCGCAAATTCTATTAGAATTTACAGTATGAATGTTTCTGAAATAAACCACTATTTTATAGTTTTGGATTTGATTTGATAACAGGAAATATTTATTTCGAATGCTTATAATATATTAACCACTAAAAAAATTAACACATGAAAAAGCATAATTTTAGTGCAGGGCCATCAATACTGGCAAATGAGGTTATAGAGAATACTGCCAAAGCTGTTTTGGATCTTAATGGTATTGGATTGTCAGTAATGGAGATTTCACACAGGGGTAAAGATTTTCAGGCTGTTATGGATGAAACAGTAGCTCTTTTTAAGGAACTGCTTGATATACCTGAAGGTTACCATGTTCTTTTTCTGGGTGGTGGAGCAAGCATGCAGTTTTGTATGGTGCCCTACAACCTGCTTAATAAAAAGGCAGCCTATTTAGAAACAGGTGTTTGGGCCAAGAAAGCAATAAAAGAAGCTAAGTTTTTTGGAGATGTTGAAGTGGTTGCTTCAAGTGCTGACAAAAACTTTAGCTATATTCCCAAAGATTTTGTTATTCCGGCAGATGCAGATTATTTTCATATTACCACCAATAATACCATTTATGGTACTGAAATTAAAGAAGATATTGATTCACCTATACCTTTGGTTGCTGATATGTCATCTGATATTTTCAGCCGTGCCATTGATATTTCAAAGTATGGTATTATATATGGCGGTGCTCAAAAAAATCTGGGTCCTGCAGGTGCAACCTTTGTAATTGTTCGTGAAGATATTTTAGGTAAGGCAGGAAGACCTATACCATCAATGTTGAATTATCAAACACACATTGATAATGGTTCTATGTTTAATACGCCACCGTGTTTGCCCATTTACACTATTATGGAAACTCTTCGCTGGTTAAAGAAACTAGGCGGCGTTAAAAAAATGCAGGAAATCAATGAAGCCAAGGCAAGATTGCTGTATGATGAGATTGACCGTAACGAACTTTTCGTGGGTACTGCTGAAAAAGAATCGCGCTCATTAATGAATGTTTGCTTTGTTATGAGTGAGCAGTATAAAGATCTTGAGCAGGAATTCCTTTCATTTGCTTCATCACTTGGAATGGTTGGCTTGAAGGGTCACCGTTCAGTCGGTGGTTTCCGTGCATCAACATACAACGCTCTTCCCACAGAAAGTGTTAAGGCACTGGTTGAAGCTATGCAGGAATTTGAGAATAAGTTTAAAAAATAATAGTTGCTTTTAACCGGAAATATTTCTCAGTTCTGAACCCATTTTCGTAAATTTCACTTAAAAAAATGTTGTTAACTACCATAATACCGCTAATGCCGTTATTATGGCTAAGGTTTATTCACACCTAAATCAGAAACCTATGAAAAAAATATTGATTGCAACCGAAAAACCTTTTGCACCGGTAGCAGTGGAAGGTATTAAAAAAGTATTTGCAGACGCTGGTTACGAAGTGGTTATGCTCGAAAAATACACTGAAGCGGCTGATCTGCTGAAAGCTGTTGCTGATGTTGATGGGTTGATAATCCGCAGCGATAATGTTACTGCAGACGTTGTAAATGCTGCTCAAAATTTAAAAATAGTCGTTAGAGCAGGTGCTGGTTACGACAACATTGACCTGGTTGCCTGCACACAAAAGGGAGTTGTAGCCATGAATACACCCGGGCAAAACTCTAATGCCGTTGCCGAGTTGGCCTTTGGCATGATGCTTTATAACGCAAGAAAGGCTTTTAACGGAACATCAGGTTCTGAGCTACGTGGTAAAAAAATAGGAATTCACGCCTATGGTAATGTGGGTAGATACATTGCAGTAATTGCCAAAGGTTTTGGTATGGATGTATATGCCCATGACCCGTTTGTAGAAAAAGAAGATATTCAAAAAGATGATGTAGTACCTGTTCTATCGGTATCACAACTTTACAAAACCTGCCAGTATATCTCTCTGAATGTTCCTGCCAACGAGCAAACCAAAAAGTCCATCAATTACGATTTACTTAAAAGTATGCCCAAAGGTGGTACTCTTGTAAATACTGCCCGAAAAGAAGTGATTGATGAAGAAGGTTTACTAAAGGTTATGGAAGAAAGAAACGATTTCAACTATTTATCTGACCTTACTCCCGATTGTAAAGATGAGCTGCTTGAAAAATATGCTGACCGCGTAGTTATTACTGCAAAGAAAATGGGTGCACAAACATCGGAAGCCAATATTAATGCTGGATTGGCCGCTGCAAAACAAATCGTAAGATTCTTTGAGAAAGGGGATAAAACTTTCCAGGTGAACAAATAATTTAATGAGCAAGGGTATTTTTTAATTGAAAATTTAAAAAAACTATTCATGGCTATTTTAAAACCATTCAGGGGATTAAGGCCCCCAAAAAACATTGTTAAAGATTTGGCTTCCAGACCTTATGATGTTTTAAACTCAGAAGAGGCCCGTGCTGAAGCTGAGGGCAATCCTTACAGCTTCCTCAGGGTGGTTAAACCTGAAATTGAGCTGCCTGAAGATACTAACCTGTATTCTCAGCAGGTGTATGACAAAGCGCTTGAGAATTTTGAAAGATTTCAGGAAAAAGGGTGGCTCACACAGGATGAAACTGCTAATTACTATGTGTATGCCCAAACCTGGGGAGAAAAGATTCAATATGGTATTGTGGGTTGTGCAGGCGTTGAAGACTATTTGAACGACAAAATTAAAAAACATGAGCTTACCCGTCCGGATAAGGAAGAAGACCGCATGAAGCACGTTCGTATTGTTAATGCCAATGCTGAACCTGTATTTTTCTCCTATCCTGCGGTTGCAGAAATAGATGCAATAGTAGCCGAAATTACCGGAAATACTCCTCCTGAATATGATTTTATGGCCGATGATGGTTTCGGACACAAATTCTGGGTTATAGAGAAAAGGGAAACTGTTGAAAGACTGGAGAAACTCTTTGCCAAAGTTCCTGCTTTTTATGTGGCTGATGGACACCATCGTACTGCAGCTGCAGCACTGGTGGGCAACGAGAAAAAACAACAGAATCCAAATCACACCGGCAACGAAGAGTATAACTTCTTTATGGCTGTTCTCTTTCCCGATAACCAGCTTACAATCATTGATTATAATCGTGTTGTGCAGGATCTGAACGGACTGTCGAAAGAGGATTTTCTGAAAAAGCTTGAAGTTATTTTCGAAGTTACCGATAAAGGAACACAGGAATACAAACCCGGCAAATTGCACAACTTCAGCATGTATCTCGATGGAAGATGGTACGTACTGGATGCAAAAAAAGGTACTTACGATGATAGCGATCCCATTGGCGTGCTTGATGTAACTATTCTGTCAAAACATGTACTGGATGAAATTCTCGGAATTAAGAACCTCCGTACAGATAAAAGAATTGACTTTGTGGGAGGCATCCGTGGACTGGGTGAATTGAAGAAGAGAGTTGACAGCGGTGAGATGGAAGTGGCCTTTGCCCTTTATCCGGTTACCATGAAGCAACTCATTGACATTGCTGACACTGGTAACATTATGCCTCCTAAAACAACCTGGTTTGAGCCCAAACTTCGGAGCGGACTGGTTGTGCACAGTCTGGACGGTTAATCAGATTTTTATCAGAATCTATTCTGACCCTCTGCAAAAAGATAACCTTCAGATGTTTTTACAGCTGAAAAAACATCTGAAGGTCTTTTTTTGCTTATTCATTAAAATTGTTTTGGCACTTTCTATTTTAATTGTAACTTTGCACTCCTGAAAAAATCAAAAAAATATTTCAGTTTCGATCGTAAAAGAAAATAAACAACATATTAATAAACAGGCCTGTTTAAAAACAATTGAGTAATGAAAAAAGATATCCATCCTTCCAACTATCGTTTAGTTATTTTTAAGGACATGTCAAATGACTATTCTTTCCTGACACATAGTACTGCCACATCCAAGGAAACTGCAGTATGGGAAGAAGACGGAAAAGAATACCCGCTTATCAAGCTTGATATTTCACACACATCACACCCGTTTTATACAGGTAAACAGCAGCTTGTTGACACAGCAGGACGTATTGATAAGTTTAAGTCAAAGTATCAGAATCGCGGTAAAAAATAACCAGATTGATAAATTATCTGAATTAAAGCCCTTTTTGTTGAAGGGCTTTTTTTTTAAAAAAAATTTCTATCTTTAGCAATTGTATGTATAATGTGGATTGATTAATAAAATTAAAGCACAATGAATTATATTTTGTTCGGAGATCAGACGCGTAACCACCTGTTACCCTTTACGTTTACCAGACCCATAGCCGATATCAGACTGGGGATTCTTACTTTAAGGGAAAAATGGGAAAAACTTTTACAGGCAAAAACTTCAACTCTTACTGAAGATTATCTCAGCACTAAATTTCCGGTGGTAAAAGAAGCTGATAATGTTTTAATTAACGGCAGCATAATTCCAAACCCCGCAATGATTGAAGAGATCAAACAGCTTACACCTAACCAGACTCTTATAGTTGGTGAAACTATAATAGCATTGCGTTTAAAGTCTGAGGATATTGACAATCTTGACTGGGATGTTATTGACTCAGTTACGCCTTATATTTCGCAATCTTCACCCATAAAAATTAACTATCTGTCCGATCTCATTGTGTTTAATGAATCTCAGATCCTGGCTGATTTTGATATGCTTACCAAAGGTCGCAAGTCTGCCCCAATACCCGAACATGTGAAGGTTACCGGCAAAGGAAAGATCTTTGTTGAAAAGGGAGCAGTTCTTGAAAATGTAATCATTAATACCACTGAAGGGCCTGTTTATATTGGTAAAGATGCTCAGATCATGGATGGTGCCATTTTACGCGGACCGGTGGGTATTGGGGAGAATACGAAAATAAGAATGAGCGCCAGGATTTATGGTGGTACTTCAATCGGTCCAAACTGCAAAGTTGGGGGTGAAGTAAGTCACTCAATTATTCTTGGATATTCCAATAAATCCCATGACGGTTTCCTTGGTCATAGTGTTATTGGTGAATGGTGTAATCTGGGTGCCGACACAAATACATCGAATCTTAAGAATAACTATGAAACTGTAAGACTATGGGATTATGAGGAAGAAGGTTTCGTGAAAACAGATTTGCAGTTTTGTGGAACTTTTATGGGAGATCATTCCAAATGCGGAATCAACACTATGTTTAATACGGGTACCGTTGTGGGTGTTTCCGCTCAGATTTTTGGTGCCGGTTTTATGCGTAACTTTATACCTTCATTCTCATGGGGAAGTGTTTCAGGCTTTGCAATGCACAATTTCGATAAATCTGTTGATATTGCCAAAAGGGTATATGCACGCAGAGGGCTTGATTTTGACAAAGTTGAAGAAGACATTCTAAGACATGTTTACGAGCAAACGCTCAGTTATCGAAGAATGTAATCAATCCTGATTTTTTAGTTAAAAGGTTTAAACGGGCTGTCTTTTCTGAAGATGGCCTGTTTTATTACTATTTTGTGGCACAATGATTGTCCTTTTTACCAGCCATGTTTTTTATTTCCTGCCTGAAATAGATGAAATTATTTAAATTGCAGATAAACAGGGAAGTACACAATATTTTTAAACCTGGATGGTTTTATTGCCAGGATACGACCTGACTTTTTAGCATTTTTAATGACAAATTGACGATAAAATTTATATATGGATAATTTTTTAGAAAGAGACGGATTTAATTTTTCTGGAATGATGGATGCTGAAACAGAATATATTCCATTATTGTCGCCTGAAGAAGAGGAGCAAATGACTGCAGAAGAGTTGCCGGAGATTCTACCCGTACTACCTCTTAAAAATACTGTTTTGTTTCCCGGGGTGGTCATACCCATAACTGTTAACCGGGATAAATCTATCAAGCTTGTAAAAGAAATTTACAAGAAGAATAAAATTGTTGGAGTTGTTTCTCAAAAGGATGATAACATTGAAGATCCGGGGTTTGATGATGTAAATGAAATAGGTACAGTAGCTTATATTATTAAAACCCTTTCCATGCCCGATGGAAGTACTACAGCAATACTCCAGGGTAAAAAAAGATTTAAGCTTGAATCTTTCGTAGAATACGAGCCTTACCTTAAGGCCAGGGTTTCATCTTTCGATAAACCCATGGAGCGTAAAACTGATAAAAACTTCAAAGCTCTTATTGCTACCATAAAGGATTTGGCAATACAGATTGTTAACAAATCTCCACAGATCCCAAGTGAGGCAGCTTTTGCAATTAAAAACATTGAAAGTCCCGTTTTCCTGGTAAACTTCATCTCTTCCAATTTGAATATTGAAGTCCCTGAAAAACAGAAACTGCTTGAAATACTTGATATCACTACCCGGGCACAAACAGTACTGGGTTATCTTACCAAAGAGTTGCAGGTTGTGGAGCTTAAAAATCAGATACAATCGAAAGTTAAGGTTGATATTGACAAGCAGCAAAGGGATTATATTCTGAATCAGCAACTCAAAACCATACAGGAAGAGCTGGGAGGAAACCCCCATGAGCAGCAGATACAGGAGATGAAAAAGAAAGCCTCCAAAAAGAAGTGGAGCAAGCAGGTGGCAAATGTTTTTGAAAAAGAGATCAATAAGTTGCAACGAATGAATCCTGCCGCAATGGAGTATTCGCTGCAATTGAATTATCTTGAAACTTTGATTGAATTACCCTGGGGTGAATATACTCCGGATAACTTTGATCTTGCAAAAGCCCAGCGAATTCTGGATCGTGATCATTATGGTCTGGAAAAGATCAAAGATCGAATAGTAGAATACCTTGCTGTATTGAAACTTAAAGGTGATATGAAATCACCCATCCTTTGCTTTGTAGGCCCTCCGGGAGTAGGTAAAACATCACTGGGTAAAAGCATTGCCGATGCCATTGGACGCAATTACATCAGGATGTCGTTGGGTGGCGTGCGAGATGAGGCAGAAATCCGCGGACACCGCAAAACCTATGTGGGAGCCATGCCCGGCAGGATCATCCAGAACCTGAGAAAGGTAAAAAGCTCAAACCCCGTATTTGTGCTGGATGAAGTTGATAAAGTTGGGCACCAGAGCATTAGCGGTGATCCGTCCTCAGCATTGCTGGAGGTTTTGGATCCTGAACAAAACAATACCTTTTACGATAACTTCCTGGAAGTAGACTATGATTTGTCAAAGATCATGTTTATTGCCACAGCCAATAC
>SKSE01000011.1 GCA_007118135.1 Bacteroidales bacterium
CCATGAGCTATATTTTTGATGGCGGGGCAGAAGTAACCGAATCATTGACTATACCGGAATTGATGTATTCGGGTGATGAGTTACTTTTCACTTTCAATCAGCCTGTTAATACTCATAATTCAGGATATATACCTGTTACGGCATCTTTAAATTTTCCTGCCGATGAAATGGAAGAAAACAATACTCTTTCAAGGGATATATTCATATATGATTTACCGCAGCCGGATCTCGGTGATAATATTTACAACACTGATCCACAAGGTATTGTATTGTCTCCCGGAGGTGCATTTGAAAGCTATTTATGGCAGGACGGTTCAACTGATGCAACCTTTGAGGTTGAAGCCCTTAATTCGGCCCTTTATGCTGTTACAGTTACCGATCATAATGGTTGTATAAATTCTGACTCAATAATGGTTATTACCTATAATCTTGAACTCAGTTCAATTATTGCTCCGGAAAGTAATTGTACTTTATCTTCTGAGGAGCCGGTAATTGTAAGGGTTCTGAATGAAGGTTTTGATGATTTTCCGGAAGGAAGTATTATTGAGCTGGGTTATACCCTGGAAAACAATGGAAGTGTGAATGAAGAATTTGTACTTAGTGAAATGTGGCAAAGAAATACTTTCAGGAACTTTACATTTAATTCAGTTGCAGATTTGTCAACACAGGGAGTTCACGAATTCACAGCATTTGTGGCAACACCCAATGCGGTTCCTGAAACAGATGCCATGATTGCTTATATTGAATATGCTGGAATACCTGATGTTGATCTTGGGCCTGATATTTATACGGGTCGTCCTGATACGGTAGTGCTGGATGCAGGTTCGGGTTTTATGTCTTATGTCTGGTATGATGGCCAAAACGGACAAACCTATAACGTATTGGATATTGGTTGGAAATGGGTATTTGTTACCGATATTTATGGATGTATAGGATCCGACACAATTTATGTTGGATTATATACTCATATATCCGGTATGGATGAGCTTTTCACATCCAAAATATATCCGAATCCTGCAAAAGAGCAGGTTACTGTTGATGTCTGCACCGATATACCTTTTAATACAATAGAATTGGAGATCATTGATATTAGGGGTAACATAGTAAGATCAGAAAAAATTTCAGGTCATGGTACATCAAGAAAAACACTTGATGTTTCATTCCTGCAACCCGGAGTTTATTTCATTCAACTAAGACGAAACAATTATATCGAAACACATAAATTAACTATCATCCACTAAACCCTCACACCAGTAGTTGAAAACAATAAAACCAGACAAACCTTTGATCCTTTGTTTTTGTAATTTTCTTCAATTTTCTTCTCACAAAGGTGTGAGTAAAAAAAGGTCGGTTAGTTCCGGCCTTTTTTTACCATAATAGTTACCAAAAGTTTTTAATATCTTTACCGCAATTAAATCATTGTCACTAAATTTCATTTGCAATGTCATCCATTAAACGTTTATCATTGGTTGTTCTGGTGAGTTTGTTAATTGTTACAGGTTGTAAAAAACAGCCTTCTGTAATAAATTATGAACAAGCTCACAATCCGGTTTCGCAAAAATTAATTACCCCCGGGTTGGGTACCATAGGTATTATTAAGGACAAACAGATTTTTGTATATTACTTAAATGAAAGCCACAGATGGATTCTTGATAAAATATCCCAGTTTGAAATTCCTGAAAATGCAGAAGGAGTTCTTACCTTGGGAATGGGTTTCATTGGTGTGGTTCAGGACGGGGTGATGTATTTCTATTATCTTGATGCCGAACATCAGTGGACACGTGATGAAGATGTGATGTTTGTATTACCGCGAAAATTTGAACGTATCTCAACCATGCGAATTCCCTGGGATGTGGGCCAGATTGTAGTTGAAGAAATAAGTGGGTTACTCAGTTTTTACTATATCGATGAAACAGGTCGTTGGATTAAAGACGAAACAGCAGAGTTTGTTATTCCGCCAAATACCGATGATTACATACTGCTGGGCGATATGGAGATAGGAGTTATTAAGGATAATAAACTGGGAGTTTATCAACTTACCCATGAAGGCAATTGGGTGATGGCAGAAAATATGATACTGGCCCTGCCCGAAGATACACAGGCAGTATTATCATTTGAACCCGGAGTCATTGCCGTTTTAACTAATGATATCCTTATCCGGTTCTTTGAGCTTGATACTATGGAAGAAACATGGTACTACGACGAAAGCATGGATTTTGTGGTACCTGAATTGTAAAAGTATAAGTGAATTATTTATACATTTTTACATCGTTATTTCTTATCCTTCCCTTCCATTTTATTACTTTTGCAGCTTGTTTTAAAAGACTGCTACTGAAAGTCTTCGTTTGAGAACTAATAATTCCGATAGTTCTGCCTGCTTTCTGAGCCAACTGTTTTATTATAGTTTATGTGGGAATTACTGGTAAGGTTTATCCTTCGATACCGTCTTGCAATTATAATCATTATATTTTCGGTTACTTTACTTATGGCCTGGAGTGCCACTCGTGTGCAAATGTCATACGAAATGGCACAAATGCTGCCTGAATCTGATCCTGTTTTTGAGCAATACAATGATTTCAGAGAAACATTCGGGGAAGATGGCAACGTAGTATTTCTTGGCGTTCAGGATGAGCGTATCTTTTTACTTGATAATTTCAATGCCTGGCAGGATATCATGGAAAACCTCCGGAATATTGAAGGTGTTAATGATGTGATAAGCCTTTCCAATATTCCGCAGATCATCAGGGATGACGAAGCAAGAAAGTTTGATTTTAAGCCGGTCTTCCCGGGAGCACCTCAAGCTCAATCAGAGCTTGACAGCCTAATCAAAAAAGTTTTTCAGCTCAGGTTTTACGAAAATCTACTTTTTAATCCTGAAACGCAGGCTGTCATAACCATTGTATCACTTGACAGAGCTGTTTTAAATACAAAGGATCGCGTAGGTCTTATTAACGATATATACAATACGGTTTCGGTTTTTGAAAAGCAGGAAAATATTAATGTTTATTACAGCGGGTTGCCATATATCCGAACCCGTACAGCTGAAAAGATTGAATCGGAGCTAAAACTTTTCATTTTTCTTGCTTTGATTATTGCATCGCTGGCATTGCTTGCTTTTTTCAGAAGCTTTAAGGCAGTTTTCTTCTCAATGCTTATTGTCATCATCAGTGTAATATGGGCTTTGGGGCTTATTTCCTTGTTGGGATATGAAATTACAATACTAACCGGCATATTACCCCCTTTGCTTATCATAATCGGGGTAGAGAATTGTATCTTTCTTCTCAATAAATATCATCAGGAATACAAAAGCCATGGAAATAAAATCAAGGCGCTTGTGCGTGTGGTTCAGCGGATAGGAAAAGCAACCATGCTTACCAATGCTACTACTGCAGTGGGTTTTGCAACATTCATTATAACCGGTAATACCTTGTTGGTAGAGTTTGGAATCGTTGCGGCCCTGAATATTCTTTTTGTTTTTATCCTTACATTGTTCCTTATTCCGGTATTTTTCAGCTATCTGGCACCGCCGCAGGTAAGACATATCAGCCATCTTGATAATCAATTTATCAGAAATGCCATAAAAAGAGTGGTAAATACGGTAATGTTCAAAAGGGCAAGAGTTTATGTTATTTTCAGCTTTTTGTTTTTGTTGGGCATATATGGCATAAGCAAGCTTCACACATCGGGTAGTGTTGTGGATGATATTCCCCATCGTGATCCCATTTACCAGGATTTGGGGTTCTTTGAAAGAAATATCAATGGGATACTGCCACTGGAAATCGTTATAGAAACCCAACGTGCCAATGGTGTTATGCATCCCGGTATTCTTGCATCCATTGAAAGTCTTCAGCAGGAGTTGGCCAGGCACCCCGAACTTTCGCGACCCTTGTCGGTGGCTGAGATAATGAAGTTTGCAAAACAGGCCTTCTACCGTGGCAATCCGCAGATGTATGAACTACCCAATAACCATGAGCGTAATTTTATTATGTCCTATCTTCCATCGGGGCAGCAAATGGATGAATCGGTCATTAGCGGTCTTGTTGACAGTACAATGCAAAAAACCAGGGTAAGTGTTCAAATGGCTAACATCGGCACCAGGCAGATACAGCAATTGCAGGATGAAATTCAACCTGTTATCGACTCACTTTTTGACCCTGAGACTACCCGTGTTTACATGACAGGAGCAAGTGTCGTGTTTTTGAAAGGCTCAGGTTATCTCATCAAAAACCTGCTTACAAGCCTTGTGTTTGCTATCGTAATTATTTCTTTGCTAATGGCATTGCTGTTCAATCACGGAAGAATGATACTCATTTCTCTCACAGCAAATCTTTTCCCGCAATTGCTTACAGCAGCCCTGATGGGTTATCTGGGTGTACCCATAAAACCTTCAACTATACTTGTATTCAGTATTGCCCTTGGGATTTCAGTTGACAATTCCATTCACTTTCTTGCTAAGTTTAAGCAGGAGCTGGCTCTGAACAATGCAAATATTAAACATGCAGTTATTACCGCATTGCGCGAGAGCGGGGTAAGTATGGTTTATACATTTGTAGTTCTTTTCTTTGGGTTTATCATTTTTACGGCATCTTCATTCGGTGGTACACAGGCACTTGGTTATCTGATTGCCTTTACATTGCTTATTGCCCTTGTTTCAAACCTCTATCTTATGCCATCTATTCTTATGTCGGTTCATAAAAGAATAATCATTAAAGATTTTAAACTGGCTGCTGAAAAAGAAAGGATGGAAGAAGACCTGATGGTTCCGGAAACCGCTTATGATGAATCCTATGCAGAGATTGCAGAATCAGAAAAAACTTTCTGAAAGGTTATTAACTAATAAGTAGTTATCCGAATAACTGAAGACATCAAAACAATTCCGGAAAAAATAAACCAGCAAATCTTGTATTTCATTTAATTTTTGTCAGTAGAAGTAATTATTTTAACTTTACGTCTTGACAAAATAACCCCGGAAATTGGTTTTACCTTTGCTTAGATAAGATTTTTCTATGATAAGATGTTTTATCTGAAGGTTCAATTGTTTTTTGCAATATTAAGAGAGCAGGGGGAATATTACTATGAATTTATATTAATATCCAATTCATTACGATTCTTATGAAAGGAATAATTCTGGCGGGCGGCTCCGGCACAAGACTTTACCCCATAACACTGGCTATGAGCAAGCAGCTTATGCCGGTATACGACAAACCAATGATCTATTATCCACTATCAGTGCTTATGATGGCAGGTATAAGGGATATTCTCATTATTTCCACACCACATGATCTTCCACATTTTGAGAAGTTGTTGGGCGACGGAAGCCGCATTGGCTGTAACTTTCAATATGCTGAACAGGCAGTACCCAATGGGTTGGCCCAGGCATTTGTAATAGGGAAGGAGTTTATCGGAAACGACAAGGTAGCTTTGATACTGGGCGATAATATTTTTTACAGCAATGGCCTGCAAAGGTTACTGCAGGAAAATAATGATCCGGATGGTGGTGTTGTTTTTGCCTATCATGTTTCTGATCCGTGGCGTTACGGTGTAGTTGAGTTCAACCGCAATTTGAAAGCTATTTCCATTGAAGAAAAGCCCGAAAAACCCAAGTCCAACTATGCAGTTCCCGGATTGTATTTTTATGATAATTCGGTTGTGGAAGTAGCAGAAAACATCAAACCATCCAAACGAGGAGAATATGAAATTACTGATGTAAACAAGCATTATCTTGAAAAGGGAAAGCTGAAGGTGGGAATTTTAAACAGGGGTACTGCCTGGCTTGATACCGGTACTTTTGATTCTTTGATACAGGCAGGACAGTTTGTGCAGGTTATTGAAGAGCGGCAGGGGCTGAAAATCGGCTGTATCGAAGAACTTGCCTATAGAATGAGTTTTATTTCCAGAGAAGAGCTGGAAGAAATCTCAAAGCCTCTTGTTAACAGCGGATACGGGAAATATCTTCTTCAGATAGTGGAAGAAACCATGCCTGAAAACTAATATAAGTACTTCCAAAACCATCTTTTTAAATCATGGGAAAGAAAAGAAAGATACTCATTACCGGTGGAGCCGGTTTTATTGGTAGTTGCCTTGCTGAGAAGCTTATTAGTGACCCTGAAAACTTTGTTGTTATTGTGGATGATCTTTCCACTGGCGACATTAGTAAACTTCCCGGTCCCGATAAAGAAAACCTCAGGTTTGTAAAATGTGATGTAAATAATTACCGCGATATTGCTGAAGTAATGCTTGCCAATCATTTTGATTATGTTTTTCACTATGCAGCTTTTGTGGGTGTTAATCAAACCCAGGCTTACCCTATTAAGGTAATGCGCGATATCAAAGGGATAGAAAATATACTTGGGCTGTCGAAAAACATGGGGGTGAAAAGAGTTTTCTTTGCATCATCATCTGAAGTATATGGCGAACCTGTTGACCTTCCCCAAAATGAAGAAACCACGCCACTGAACTCCAGAATCCCCTATGCAGTTGTAAAGAATGTGGGTGAAGCTTATCTGAAATCTTATAAAAAGGAATATGACCTTAATTATACAATTTTTCGTTTTTTTAATACCTACGGGCCAAAGCAAAGTGTTGATTTTGTAATGTCTCGTTTCATAGCTTTGGCGCTGAAAAACAAACCCATTACAATATATGGGGATGGATTGCAGTCAAGAACTTTTTGTTTTATTGACGATAATGTGGAGGCCACAGTAAAAGCATTTTACGATGAAGGTTGTACAAATGAAGTAATTAATATCGGCTCTGATATTGAGATAAGTATTCTGGATCTGGCCCAAATAGTCATTGACCTTACAGGCTCTTCATCCAAATTGAAATTCTTACCTCCTTTACCCGAAGGCGATATGAGAAGACGTTTTCCCGATATCTCAAAAATGAAGGAATTGCTTAACAGAGATTTAATCAGTTTAGAAAAAGGGATTAAAAGGATTTTGGAAGATACCCGTTATATTATTCCAAATCATTAAGATTAAACTTTTATTATAACACAACTTTTTTTAGTTTTAAAGGTTTACTTAATTAACAATAAAAAAAAGCACCTTATGTCATCAAAAATCAAAGATTACACTTCCCGGATAAATCGTTATATCGATGCGATCAGGTTGGTAAAAGACCCTAAGGAGTTATACCTGCCGGTAGAATATTGTTTAAGTAACGGAGGAAAAAGAGTAAGGCCACTCATGGCATTGCTGGCAGCTGACCTTTTTGAAGGAAATATTGAAAAGGTGATAGGTCCTGCGGTAGGTATGGAGATTTTTCACAATTTCACTTTAATGCATGATGATATTATGGATGAGGCACCTCTGCGCCGGGGTAAGCCCTCCGTATATAAAAAGTGGAATTCGAACACAGCCATTCTTTCAGGTGATGTAATGTTTGCTATGGCCATTCAACATATTGCCATGAGTCCTGAAAAGCATCTTAAGGCAATCCTTGATTTGTTTAACAAAACTGTGGTAGAAGTTTGTGAGGGTCAACAGTACGACATGAACTTTGAAACTCTGGATAAAGTAACAGAGGATGAATATATTAACATGATCCGTTTAAAAACGGCTGTATTGCCGGCGGCATGTCTTAAAACCGGTGCTATAATCTCCGGTGCTTCAGCTTCAGAAGCCGATTTACTTTATAAATTTGGTGAAAACGTAGGAATTGCCTTCCAGATTATGGATGACTGGCTGGATATTTTTGGTGATGAAGAAACATTTGGTAAGAAAACCGGTGGAGATATAGTGGCCAATAAGAAAACCTGGCTTTATATTAAAGCCTTTGAACTGGCCAATGAAGATCAACTGAGAGATTTGCGGAATGCTTTTACCAATCGTATCTACAATCCGGAAGAAAAAATTAGTATTGTAAAGAATGTTTATCTGCAATTAAATCTGAATGAATTGGCTCTGCGCAAGATGGAAGAGTTTAACAAGAGAGCATTTTCATATCTTGATAAGGTTAATGTACCGGAAGATAAAAGGAAGGTTCTTAAAGATTTGGCAGATAATCTCATCCACAGAAAAATCTGATATTTTTTCTGTTCAATATTAACAACTTGCCTTAGGAATATTGGAAGCTCTAATGGCAAATGCTGATTAAAATGATTATTTTTGCAGGCTTTTTCATGGTAACATACCAGGGAAGGCCTGTTTTTTTGTTAGGGTAAAAAATGTCCCCTGTTCAGACGTTTTTGTTTGGAGAACGGAGAATTGCCCGTTCTGGATTTTAAACTAATCACCTATGCAAGAAAAGTATCCCACCCAGGTTTATTCTGAAATCGGCGAACTGGAAGGAGTTATCATTCATACCCCTGGTCCGGAAGTGGAGAACATGACTCCCGAAAATGCCGAGAGAGCGCTTTACAGCGATATTCTTAATCTATCGGTAGCTTCAAGAGAATTTAACCAGTTGAAAGGAGTACTTGATAAAGTTACCCGAACTTTTGAAGTAAAAGACCTTCTCAGCGATGTATTGAAGAATGAGAAGGTAAAAGAAAACCTACTGGACAAAATATGTAAATACGAAATGGCTGAATGCATTAAGCCTTTCCTTCTTGCACTTGATGAGATGGAACTGTCGCGTCAGCTTATAGAAGGTGTGGTTATGCAGAAAAAAAATCTTACCAGTTTCTTAAGCAAGGATAGATTTGCACTGCGTCCGTTGCATAACTTCTTTTATACACGCGATGCATCCATCTCAGTTTATGACAATGTATTTATCGGTAAGATGAAATCCCCTGTTCGGCTTCGTGAGAGTTTGATCATGGAAGCCATTTTTGATTTTCATCCTCTTTTCAACACGAAAACAATAAATCCTTTTAACCTGTCATCAGAGGCATCGAAAATCAGCATTGAAGGTGGCGATATTTTAGTAGCAAGGCATGATATAGTTTTGGTGGGAATTGGCCCCAGGACATCTTCCCAGGGTGTTGACTTTATCCTTGACCAGCTCAAGGAGAAGAATGAACACCAGCATATTGTGGTGCAGGAGCTGCCCGATACACCTGAATCGTTCATTCACCTGGATATGGTGTTCACCCTGCTCGATATGGATAAATGCATGATTTACGATCCCGTAATCATGAAAATGAACAAATACCAAACGGTGCATATCTATGCCGCAGGAGGTAAAGTAAAAATCATAAGGGAGGAGGAGAATCTGCCCACAGCCCTGCGCAATCTGGGCATGGATCTTAAACCCATCTTTTGCGGTGGCAGCAGCGACCCCTGGTTTCAGGAAAGGGAGCAATGGCACAGTGGTGCCAACTTCTTTGCTGTAGGTCCGGGCAAGGTTATCGGCTACGCCCGCAATGCCAAAACCATTGAAGAACTTCACAAAAACGGATTGGAAGTGATTAAGGCTTCTGACGTTATCAAAGGCAAAGTAAACATCAAAGAATACGATAAGTACGTTGTTACTATGGATGGTAGTGAATTGCCCCGCGGCGGTGGTGGCGCCCGTTGTATGACCATGCCGGTAAGACGAAAACATGTGCATTGGTAGGGTTGGGTTATTGGGTTATTGGGTTAATAGGTTATTAAGTAAGAAAGAGAGAAAGTAAGAAATTAAGATGTTTAGAAGGTTAGAAGTTTAGATGTTGAGAAATTGAGAAGTTAAGCTTTTACCGGCCAATTCCCCCTTTTAAGGGGGTGAGGGGGATGTTTTTTTGGTTGATAAGTCGATAAGCTTCTAAGATATTTGGAAAGTAGAAAAGTAAGAAAGTAAGGATTTAAATTTTCGTATTTCGATATTCGTATTTCGATATTCGTATTTCGATATTCGAATTTATTCTAAAACTCCATCTTCATCTGAATCCCCATATTAAAGCTCTTACGATGCAGCGGGCTGGCACCATGCTCAAATATAGCTTTGCGGTGCTCAACCGTAGGATATCCCTTATTTTTATTCCAGTGATAGTGGGGAAATTCATGATGTTTTTCCAGCATGAATTCATCGCGCCAGGTTTTGGCAAGTATGGAAGCTGCTGCAATGGAGTAATACAATCCATCGCCTTTGATGATGCACTCATGAATGATCCCTTCAAAAGTTAGAAAACGATTTCCATCAATGAGCAGCAGTCCGGGTATGATTTTCAGTTTTTCAATGGCACGATGCATAGCCAGGTAAGAGGCATTCAGGATGTTTATTTTGTCGATTTCGTGGTTATCTGCCATTGCAACTGACCATGCAAGGGATTCTTCTTCAATTTGCTTGCGAAGAATTGTTCTTCTGTTATGTGAAAGCTTTTTTGAATCATTCAGGTATAGCAATAATTCGGGAGAAGGTTCAGGGGGCAGGATAACTGCAGCCGCGAAAACCGGGCCTGCCAGGCAGCCTCTTCCGGCCTCATCAACCCCGGCTTCGGACGTACCATCATTCCCCCACGATATTTTCAGTGGAGCATTCTTCATCAGTTTTGTGTTAGAGAGCGGAATATTTCCAGGTAATGCTCTTTCTGCGACCGTAACGAGAATTTTTCTTCCACGGTTTTTCTTCCTGCTTCGCCAATTCTTTTTCGCAATGAAGCATCTTCAATGAGTTGTGAGAGAATCGTTTCCCACTCTTCGGGGCTATCGGCCAGAAAACCGTTATTACCATGCGAAATGATTTCGTTGTTTACCCCAACGGGCGACATAACAGCAGGTCGGGCCAGCGCCATATATTGCAGCCCTTTAAACCCACATTTTCCCCTCGACCAGTCATCGTCGGGCAGGGGCATGATGCCAATATCTATTACCGACAGATCTTTCACCTCGGTTTCCCGGTTCCATTTGATTTTTTCCAATCCATCAAGTTCTCCGTAATAAAACTCATCGCTGATCATACGAAATGAAACCTTTTCGCCGTATTTTTTCTTCAGTTTTTTCATCATTGGTATTGCCAGCGAAAAATGTTTGAGTGTTGTGGATGAGCCGGTCCATCCTATCACAACTCTTTCAGCATCTCTGCCATTATCCGGCGGAATATAATAATCGGTGTCAATGGTAGTAGGGATAACAAATACATTGGAGTTGTATTGCTTTGCATAATCGGCAAGAAACTGATTTCCCACAATACATGCATCGCACATTTTTATGATTTCGGCAGTTTTTGACGGCCTCTTTAAAAATGCCAGCCGGCGGTTTCCGTTAGAAATATCCCGCAGCCAGATACTGTCGTCAAAATCAACCAGCATTTTTATACCGGCTTTCTTGATTTTTTTCTCAAACCAGGTAATTCCCATCATGTGAGCCTCGCGGTAAAAAAACACCAGATCATAATCATGGATCTTTTTCAGATCATTCCATCTGTGAATCAGGCTTTTTAATAAGAATCTCGTTTTGGCCAGGTATTTTCCCTCTGCGTAAAAAACGATATCATCTTTCTCATCTATAAGAAAAGATACATGACACTCAAACCCATTCTTTTCAAGATAATTAAGGTATTGTTCAAAGCGGAATCTCTGCCCGGGCGACCGACCCGGACGGTGTGCAACCAAAAACAATATTTTTTTGGGATGTCGCAATCTATAAATTCACTAAGTAATAAACAAACTGAAATAAGTTTCAGAATTTTTTAAGGGATTTTCCCTTTCAAAATATTGGCCCGGAAATCCTGCACAAAAATAAAAATTAATTTCTATTACAGGCGTGCCAGTTTTCCTACTATTATCAACAAAATGAGCAATGTAAAGAAGAATTCATTCCAGAAAACTTTTTTATTTTCCTGGAAAAAATGAGCCAGTATTAATGATAATGGTAGCATAAGTATAGCCTGGTGCAAATGAATTAATTTTCCTGCAAAAGGAATAGTTAGTGTTGCAATGGTGAAGAATACCAGTACAACCTGAAATCTTTTTCTTATCCGAACCGGCTTATCCCTAAGTCCACCCAAAAAGATTCTGGCTAAAGCCACAAGAGTAACAAGTCCGATAACACCAATTGATGCCCAGTTTATGGGGGTTAGTGAATAACTGAAATCAGAAAACAAATTTGAGAAATTAAAAAATCCGGCCACCTTTTCATCAAGTTGGTCAAACCAGAAATAATATAAACCAAGGAAAAAATACGGGGTTAAAAATCCGATACCGGAAGCCAGTATCCCCCTGATGTTCACAAGGTAATATATGAACAGGGATGATATGATAAGCAAAATAAACCATAGTGCCGGTGTATAAAACAATGATGCAAGACTGATTAGAAAGCCCACATTGAAGACTTCAAGGAAAACATTATCCTCATCAAAAACATCAAATATTTTATCCAGACATATAATGAGAAAAAAGTTAGCAAACCAAATGGGATGTAAACCCATGAGTAAAAAGCTGTTGCTCATTAGCACGATATAAAAGAGCGCCGGAAGCTGGGATGTTCTGTCAACGAGACCTCTGTCAGTAATTACCTTGTTAAACATGTAAGCCTGAATGATCATAAAAAAGAAGCCAAGAAACACGCTCCAGAACCTGTGCTGATCAAAAAAAACAGCTATCCAGTAATATAGTGGTGCCGCATTTTTGCTGCTGAGACTTACAGAATTGTACATAAAAAACGCATCTGACCAAAGCACGAGAGCAATAATCGGGAGTATAATAAACAAGAAGGGATGCTTTTCCTTGAACTTTCCTATGAGCATAAGGGTGATTTAGTTTTTGATGTCTTTACCAATATCTTTCCTGTAGTATTTGTTGCTGAATTGGATTTTTTCAGCATTTTTCATGCTCTTTTCAATGGCTTCTTCCATGCTGCTATGCATAGAAGTAACGGCGATTACCCGCCCGCCTGATGTAACAATCCTGCCATCCTTATCACTGGCACCGGCATAAAACACATGGCTTTCTTTAATACCCTCAATGCCTGATATTTCAAGTCCCTTTTCGTAATTTCCCGGATAACCACCAGATACCAACATAACTGTTACAGCAAATTCCGGACAGAATGCCGGTACATGTTTATCCAGGCTTCCTAAAGCCATGTGCTGCATCATATCTACCAAATCGGAGTTAATTCTTGGAATAACGGCTTCGGTTTCAGGATCGCCCATGCGCACGTTGTATTCAATTACATAAGGGTCGCCATTTACGTTCATCAATCCCAGAAAAATAAATCCCTTGTAGGTAATACCCTCTTTGTTGAGCCCGTCGATGGTGGGTTGTATGATACGTGTTTTTACCTTTTCAAGGAAATCAGTATCGGCAAATGGAACCGGTGAAACTGCTCCCATGCCGCCGGTATTGGGGCCGGTATCTCCTTCGCCGATGCGTTTATAGTCTTTGGCTTCGGGTAGCAAAATCCAGTTTTTACCATCTGTAGCCACAAAAACCGATACTTCAATACCTTCTAAAAATTCTTCAATTACCACTTTTTCTGATGCTTTGCCAAATGCTTTCCCTTTCAGCATCTGCTTAAGAGTATCGATGGCTCCGTCAAGTGAGTTTACAATCACTACGCCTTTCCCTGCTGCAAGTCCGTCGGCTTTGAGTACATAGGGAGGTTTCAGGGTTTCCAGGAAATCAACTCCATCTTCATAACTTTCGGCAGTAAA
>SKSE01000164.1 GCA_007118135.1 Bacteroidales bacterium
GGAAAAGTTCCTTATCATCACCATCCATGGCTGTTACAACACTTTCTTCCAGGGTTTTCATAGATTCAATTTAATATGTCGGTTGTTATCGCTGGCTCGTAAAATTAATTGTTTATTTCATGGTTGGTTTATTTGGTTGCATTTAAAAACCTTACAAACTCATCTATCAGCAGGTTAAAATCACGTTCAGGATTAAAATCATCAGGATCCGGATAAAACCTAAGCCTATGAGTATGGGCTTCAAATTTATCTGACCATTTATAGTTCAAAAAGTTCTTCTTGTATTGATCATCCGGAATAATGAATATTGAATAAAAGGGATAATCCGTTTCGGACTGATACCAGTTTACCTCAATACCAATGAAAGAATTGCTTTCGTTCATTTTTCCATCAATCCTTCCGCCATGGGCAGGGTATTGCGACCAGTTACGGCTTCCTTTGGTTGCTTTTGTTCCTTTGTTGGGAATAAACGGACCCCAATTCTTCCTTTGTTTTAAAATTTGCTGCAAGATGGACTCCAACTCGTTACTAAAGCTTAACATCACTTCTGTGGCTTGTTTATAGCGTCCCATTCCTTCGCGCAAAAAGTTTTCAGTTTCTTCCTTCATCATTTAATGCTTTGGTGAGTATTTCTAATTTGGGGGCAAGTTGACTGGCAGGTTTATATTGTATCCGATAGCCGGGGAAACCAATTATATGCTGTTCAATGGCACCCAGAAAATTATATGCCAGTGCTTTCCAGTTTAACTTTTCATTGGTGAAGAATGACTTTCTCAAGGCCACACACACATCCCCCCAGGTTATGACAGATACACTGTTACTCTGCTCATCTTTTTCAACTACAATTTCCCAGTCAGTTAATTGCTCTGACATAAGTAAAATGTGATTACGCCATCTTTCATTGGTAACCCGGTATTTTTTCTGTAACATACGGCCAGTGGCCAAGGTTTTTCTAAGATGAGGGTCACCAATCTTCATCTCAATATGGGTATAATTCTGATTTCGCCATTCAATGATTATATCGGCGCGATATCCTTTAAAACTGTCTTCACGAAGCATCCTTTGGGGTTTTGCATATTGCTCACAACCTTCCATGCTTTCGTTTAAGATTAATGAAGCAAATGCCCCTGTTGTGGAGCTGGCAATAAGGTAACCCAACCAATCACACCAGTCTTCTTCGCGGCTTAGCCTCAACGGCCTGAAATTTCTCCAGTCAAACCAGGTAGGATCTTTTCCAAAATCAACCAAATGGTCATCCCAAATCCTTAGATAGGAAAACAAACTACGGTATTTTTCCTCGGTAATCTTTTGAAATTCAGGAATCAGCTGATCAAAGATGTTCCAAGATAACATTTGCTTTTTCGCCGGTGTTTTTGGAAGGTTCCAGTTATCGAATATTTGCCACATAGTACCTCAGTATCTGAAAATCTCCAATTGCTCCTCTTTGATTATTTCCTCCAGGATATACTGCTTAAAAACATTTACTGAAGTAAAACATCTGAAGCCTCCTTTATTGGCAATGGCAATGGTTTCAGCCGGTTCATTAAGCAATACAGCTGCTGGTTCGCTTAACTCTTCCTGAACACCATTGGGCCAGGCCAGATCAAATATAGCAAGTTGCTCACCGGAATCTTCATCTGAAAAATCATAAGACATGATCCCCTCGGGAAGACCCTGTTCCTTCATCCAGCTCATAAGATCTTCAAGTTCTTTTTCTTCTTCATCAGATGATATGCTTCCAGGCACTATTTTAACAACAGGTTCTTTTACGGGACCTTCGAGCCAATAATTTTCACCATGCAAAAGGTCAAGCATTCTTTTGTTTGCTTCTTCGGCCAGAAGCACCTGCCTGGCTTCCAGAAAATGAAGATAATTTTCAATTTTCCAGAGTTCCTTGTCCATGGGTATCCATTGTGAAGCCAAAGCGCCGGGATGATTGATTTCTATTTCTTCAAAATATTCCTCAGGGAAGCGATTGCTGATGGAAAGATTGGTGTCTTTTGTCAAGAAGCAGAAATTACCTAAAGCATTTACTTCTGCCCTGTTGTAACCGGCCTTATAAAGCCTTGATTTGGGGAAAATATGATGTACCTCAAGTTTGTTCATCCTGCCCAGAAGACTTGCCTTAAGTGGAATGCCCAAACCCCAGTCTCTGGCACCACCCATTCGTGTGAGCATATATAATACCGGATAAAACCTTGCACCCTGACTCCAGCCTTTAAAGTGGGCTGGTTCAACGCGTAACCCGCCATGCCACAGACGAAGCTGCTCAAGAAGGTTATCAATTTTACTATCGGTAGTCTCAAGAGCAGAAAGATCTTTATCTATTGTAGATTCCGTTGATGTCGAGAACCTGCCCCACATTCCAGATTGTGCATACCAGAACAGCAACTTGTCACGATCTTTTTCATTGAGAATACAATTACATTGGTCAAGATACCTTACCATTACAGGAATAGCAAAACGGCCAAAAAGCACCTGATCATGATCAATTCCTAAACGACCAGCAATCATATTGAGGCAGTTGTCAATATGTTTGTTGGCTTTTTTCAGAGCATCGCTGATTTCGTCAGTGGTTTTGTGATGCAGGAACTGGAATTTTGCCTCTCCTGTAAGGATCGTATTAACAGAACGCAATAACCAATCGAGATTAAATCTGTATCCGGCATCTTCCCACTCTTTCAGCTTTACTTTCATCTGGTCACGGGCATCAGGCCATTCGGCGCATATTTTGGCTAAAGCAAGATCCCCTTTTGAAAGCTTTGTACCACCGCTGTTTACCTTATTGAAGATTTCCACAACAATGTCGATGTTTTTGTCATCTCCGGTAACATCTTCTATATTGAAGCGAATATCTTTAATTCCCAAAAGCTTTGATAATCGCCCAACATAGACACCTGTTCTAGCTAAAAGTTCCGGATTAGCCGAAAACCGTTGGACAAAATCACCCACACCATCGTTACCCTTTTGCATCACCTCAGTAACACTAACCCATAAAGGATCATCTTTCATAATGGTGGGCATGTAAAATGTAAATTGCTGGCTTTCCAGATTAAAGTACAGACCAGTAAAAGCCTGTGCATTACCTTCAAAGAATTTCGGCGCATGCCCCCTTACAACACCATAAAGCGAAGTAATGCGCTGTTGGCCGTCAAGCAATAGTTTTACTACTCCTGCAGCCAGATGGCCATCGCCTCTGTGCACAGCCGTTTTGGATTCTGTTGCCCAAACCAGCAAGCTACCTACCGGGTGGCGCCGGTACAAAGAATCGAAAAAACTTCTTACCTGATCTCTGTTCCATACATAACCTCTTTGAAATTCAGGCAATGCCATGTGCCCACTATCGATGTGTGATAAAATTGTTGAAACTTCCATTATAAGTTATTTTACTTTAGCTGTTTGCAAAACAAAGAAAATAGAAAAATATGATATTCTCAATTGAATCAAAAAATATTATTTGTACGTTTGATAAATTCCTTCTCCTATCATTTTAGCAACATCTTCCATTAAAACACTAGATCCAGATTTTAATTATTTTTTTTGGCAAAACTGCCCATGAAAGCTTAATTAGGAATTACCCCATGTTCCTGCGCATATTCTTTTATTCGATCAATTTCTTTCAGATCTGTGTATTCATATTTGCTGTCCTTTCGGGCCTGCTGCCATAAATAATGCTGTTGTGGAAAATTTTTTGTGTTGGGTTCGTTGGTTACAAAAAATATTACTTTTTCTTCTGCAATGCTTCGGATATGTTCCAGATCATATAAATCGGTCTTAATAAAATTGATCTGTCGCTCCAGATCAACAAACTGAACTA
>SKSE01000143.1 GCA_007118135.1 Bacteroidales bacterium
AATATGCAAATGGTATTGCTGATGATGCACTATCTACATCATTAATAGCATTTGACAAAAAGGTTTTTATAGCGCCTGCAATGAATTGCAAGATGTATGATAATTTTGCGTTTCAGCGTAATCTGGCCTACCTTGTACAAAATAATGTTGAGATTATTGAGCCCGCCAATGGTTATCTTGCCTGTGGTTATGATGGCAAAGGCCGTATGGAAGAACCTGAGCAGATCTTTAATGCTGTTGAGAAGTATTTTTCTGATAAAAATGACCTGATTGGAAAGAAGGTTCTTATAACAGCCGGACCCACACATGAAACCATCGACCCCGTTAGATATATTGGCAATCACTCAACCGGTAAAATGGGATTTGCTATTGCTGAAGAGCTTGCCGACAGGGGAGCACAGGTGCAACTTGTTTCAGGTCCTGTAAATCTTGAATTGAAGAACCCATCCATTCAGCGAATTGATGTTTCAAGTGCCGATGATATGCAACGGGTTTGCATGGAAGTATTCCCCCAAATGGATGCAGCTATTTTAACTGCTGCTGTAGCTGATTATAAACCGGCAAAAAAACATGAAAAAAAGATAAAGCGGGATGAAAAGCCTGTTTTGCTGGAATTAATACCTAATCCTGATATTTTGGCAAGCCTGGGCAAATTGAAAAATGAAAACCAGGTGCTGGCAGGTTTTGCTCTGGAAACGGACAATGAACTTGAAAACGCTCGTAAAAAGCTGCAAAAAAAGAATCTCGATTTTATTGTTATAAATTCTCTGCAGGATGAGGGCGCCGGCTTTGGCACTGATACCAATAAAATAAGTATATTAGACAATAAAAACCAGGTTTCGGGGTTTGAATTAAAGAGCAAAAAGCTTGTTGCGGTTGATATTGCAGATAAGCTTGCAAGCTTGTTCAAAAAATAGTTATAATTGATGAATATTTGGTTTATTGCAATTATGTAATTTTTGATTTTATTTTCTTTCGGTAAGACTTATGCGTAAAGTATTATTCTTTTTCACTGTTCTGATTTTGTCAATAACCGGCAATAAAGCACAGGAGTTGCAATGTATGGTTCAGATTTCTTCTCCCGGTATGTCGGAAACTGATCGCCAGATTCTGCAAACTCTGCAATCATCAATTTACGAGTTTATGAATCAGCGTATCTGGACAGAATACCAGTTTAAGTCGGAAGAAAGAATTGAAGCCAGTATCCTTATTACTATCAATGAAAAAGTTGGTAGTGATGAGTACAGGGGTACGATTCAGGTACAGTCGCGCAGGCCTGTTTTCAGAACATCCTACAGTTCTCCCCTTATCAATCACAACGACCGTGATTTATCTTTTCGTTATGTTGAAAACCAAACCCTTGAATATGCTGATAATACTTTTACCAGTAATCTAACCTCCATACTGGCTTTTTATGCATATGTCATTATCGGTTTTGATTTTGATACCTTCTCACCTATGGGAGGTACTCCTTATTTTGAAAGAGCACAAAATATTGTAAACCTTGCCCAGAATGCTCCTGAACGCGGTTGGAAATCATTTGAAGGTCAGAGAAACCGCTACTGGCTTATGGAAAACATTTTTAATTCGCAGTACTCAGGCATAAGGCAGGCATTGTACACCTACCATCGGCTGGGATTCGACAGAATGACAGAAAACATGGATATGGCCAGGGCTGAAGTTGTAAATGCCATTGAAATGTTTCAGCGTGTGCATCGTCAGCGTCCGGGCAGCTACCTGATGTCGATCATCATGACTACCAAGGGTGATGAGCTGGTTAATCTCTTTACAGAAGCTCCTGCCATGGAAAAAAACGAGGTTGTACAAATCCTTACAGAAATAGATCCTGCCAACAGTGCAAGATATCGCCGAATTAACCAACCCCGCAATTAATTGCAGCACAAACAATTGTTTTAATTGAACACTCAGGAAACGCATTTTGCAACTAAATGTATTGCAAAGTTTGTTAACTTTGTGGCTTCGCAAAATTTTAGCCCTGGTTCAAATGCTAAAAAGTCTTCTGATTGAAAACTATGCCCTGATTGAAAAACTGGACATCAGCTTCGATGACGGGCTTACTATCATTACCGGTGAAACGGGAGCAGGAAAATCAATCCTTCTCGGAGCGCTGGGTTTGATATTGGGACAAAGGGCCGACACCAAAGTGCTTTACGATCAGAAAAAAAAATGCATCATTGAAGGTACATTCTCCATCCAAAATCTGGGTCTTGAAAAACTCTTTTCAGAAAGCGAGCTGGATTATGACAGCATAGCTATCTTTCGTCGGGAAATTAATCCGCAGGGAAAATCACGGGCATTTATTAATGATACTCCGGTCAATCTGAACGTAATGAAGGATATTGCAGAACGATTGATAGATATCCATTCGCAGCACCAGAATTTGCTTGTGGGAACATCAGTTTTCCGTTACAATATCATTGATGCATTTGCAGGTATTTCGCAACAGGTTGCAGAGTACAGAAAAGAATTTGAGCAGCTTACTCAAAAAAGAAAAGTGCTCAATGATCTGCGCGAAAGCGAGAGACAAACACGCTCAGAACTGGATTATCTCAATTTTCAGTATGATGAACTGTACAAGGCACAATTGAGTGCTGATGAATTTACCGAAATAGAATCGGAACTGGAAATTCTGAACCATGCTTCTGAAATCAAAATGAATTTGGAAAAAGTAGATTTCCTGTTGCAGAACAACCAGGAAAATATTCTTTCCCTGCTTTCGGAAGTAATTGCGCTGTTTCGTTCACTTGAGAAATTCAGTCCGCAGTATGCTGAGCTTTATCAACGATTGTTGTCTTCCGAAATTGAAATCAAAGACATTGCACGTGAAATATCTGCCGGAAAGGAAGATGTTAATGCCGATCCTGCCAGAGCACAGGAGTTGCAGAAACGCTATGATTTACTTCAGAAACTGTTGCATAAGCATGCAGCCAATAATATGGAAGAGCTTATCACACTCAGGGGCGAGTTCAAAGAAAAGATTGATGGTTTTGAGTCGTTGGAAAACGAAATCCAGGTGCTACAGTCAGAATGCGATCTTTTCGAAAAGAAACTGGCAGAAATAGCCGCTAAGATCAGCAACGAAAGAAAAAATGCCATCCCTGCTCTCGAAGAGCAGATCAGCAATATCCTCAAAGAACTGGGAATGCCCAATGGAAGGTTCAGGGTTCAGCAATCCCAATCACATCATTTACATATTAACGGTACCGATGACTTTAATTTTCTTTTTTCGGCTAACCTGGGTACTGAACCGCAGGAACTTACAAGAATTGCCTCGGGTGGGGAGCTTTCCAGGCTAATGCTGGCCATGAAATCGGTGGTTTCCATCAGAAACCTTCTTCCCACCATTATTTTTGATGAAATTGATACCGGTGTTTCCGGAGAAATTGGTTTCAAGATGGGAGCTATATTGGGAAAGATATCCAGAAATATGCAGGTGATATCCATTACCCATTTGCCACAGGTGGCAGCCCGCGGAAACAGGCACTTTATTGTATTTAAAGAAACCAAAGATAATTTCACTAAAACCCTGGTAAAAAAGATTGAAGATAACAACAGGGTTTTCGAAATAGCAAAAATGCTCGGGGGCGAGAACCCCAGCGATTCGGTTTTACAAACCGCTGAAGAATTAATTCAAAAACAGAGTATTCACAAAAATTAAATACCATGTCACATAATCTATTGAAAGGAAAAAGAGGAATAATTTTCGGCGCACTGGATGAAAACTCCATTGCCTGGAAAGTTGCTGAACGGGCCAAAGAAGAGGGTGCAAA
>SKSE01000134.1 GCA_007118135.1 Bacteroidales bacterium
GCAATTTATTAAGTAATGTTAATAGCTATATTTTTAACTAATTGGTATTCATCAATCAAGCAAAAAACATATGAAGAACGGTCAACCCAGGGCATTATACACCCTGTTTTTCACAGAAATGTGGGAAAGATTCAGTTATTATGGTATGCGGGCATTATTAATATTGTACATGACCCGGCAGATATTGTACGGAGATAGCCAGGCATATGGTATTTATGCCGCCTACGGGGCATTGGTTTATGCTACTCCCTTCATCGGTGGTGTCATTGCCGACCAGATACTGGGCTACAGAAAAGCAATTATTCTTGGGGCAGTATTTATGGCTATCGGCCACTTTTTAATGGCAATTGAATCAAGCATGTTTTTTTATGGTGCACTGGCATTTCTTATAATTGGAAATGGTTTCTTTAAGCCCAACATCTCATCTATGGTCGGAGGTCTTTACAAACCGGATGACCCGAGGCGCGACGGTGGTTTTACGATTTTCTATATGGGAATTAACCTTGGAGCATTCATGGCACCACTTGCATGTGGATTATTGGGCGAATTGTTGGGCTGGCACTATGGCTTCGGACTTGCCGGTGTAGGTATGGTGCTGGGCTTGATTGTATTTTTAAAGGGTCAGCATAAATTCGAACCCACAAATGGGGCACCGCCTAAACCTGAGTTGCTTTCAAAACCCATATTACCCGGCATAAACAGGGAACGGTTAATATATATAGCTGCAGCAGTTATTACCCCACTGATTGGCCTTCTGGTTTATAATTACCAGTTGATGGCATTCATTCTTACACCTTTTGCTGTAGTGGTGTTCATTGGTCTGCTTATCATGTCCTTTTCATTTGAAAAGATTGAAAGAGAAAGGGTTTGGGTAATTCTTATTCTGGCATTCTTCTCCATTACATTCTGGGCGTTTTTTGAACAGGCAGGTAGCTCCATAACCTTATTTACTGCGAATAACGTAAACCGTGAAATCCTGGGGTTTGTGGTTCCAACTTCAGTATTTCAGTCGGTTAACCCATTTTATATCATTGTATTTGCACCCATTTTTGCAGCTCTTTGGGTTGCTTTGGGCAAAAGAAACAAAGAGCCCAATACTACTATAAAGTTTGCTCTTGGAATTATCCAACTGGGATTGGGTTTTGGAGTTTTTGTTTTGGGTGCAAGTATGGCAGGACCTAATGGAATGGTTGCACTCGTGTTCTTATTAATGGGATATCTTTTACACACCACAGGTGAATTGTGTATTTCACCCGTTGGGCTTTCCATGGTTACAAAACTTTCGCCTGCACGCATAGTGTCAATGGTAATGGGGGCATGGTTCCTTTCTTTTGCAATGGCTCAGCATGTTGGTGGAATCATTGCAAGGTTAACATCTACAGCCCAATACATGGAAACCGGAATTACCTACGAACCGGAAACAAGTTTCATCGGCAAAGACCAGTTTTCCATCAGAACATATTATGTTATGGAACTGGATGGAAGAACTGATACACTATGGTCTGAACCTTTAAATGTAAAAATTGATGTTACTGTTGATCAACCTGAAGCTATAGCAGAAAAACCGGAAATTTTCTTTATACACAGAAACATGAAGCCGGGGGAGCAACTGGAAGTAAATCTTCGTGTACCTTACCTGGATCCAACAGGCAGGCTCACAGAGATAGAAATTGAGCCCGTAGCTAACTATGGCCGGGTGCAACTTAGGCAAGATACGTTAGTTTACCTGGCAAATTCTCAATTAACCCTTGAAGATCATGAAACCGCTATAAATTTTTCAGATAGGATTAGTGATGAAATGCTTATGAAAAAGGATACAATACTCTATACCTTAAGAGATATCAGCCGACCGCAACTAATAGACGAAGTTGCACTGGTCATAACAATATCTGAAGAAGAATTTTTTGCCCCTGTTGCGCTGAAAGAATCTGTGAATTTCACGGTTCAGAGATCAACTGCAATCAGGACTTCTTTTAACACCATCAATGTTCTTCATCATTTTTATATTGCCAATGGTAAGTCGCTGGGTATCGAAATTGTTGAAGAACCGGCAAATGGTTTTGTAAATACCGGCAGTATGCTTAATCCTTTCGTTGGACCCACAAAAACAATACATATTTACTCCAATGTATTTTACTATCTCTTTTTGGTATCACTAGGTGTAGGTGTAATCGTTTTTCTCATTTCTCCTCTGTTAAGAAGGTGGATGCACGGTATTCACTAACTATAAACAAAAACGGTGCTGTAAGTAAATGCAGCACCGTTTTTTTATTATATAGATTTTCTTCAACTTTTCAACTCTTTCCCGAATCGCAATCGCTCCCGGGACTTTCGCTTCGCTTTAGCAACCTATAAACCTATCAACCATATCACCATCCGGGCCAGAAATTCAATCCCCATACTCCTCTAAGTCTTCTGTCCACTGTAAATGGAATAGCATAATAAGGTTCAAGAACCAGGGCTCCAAATAGATTGATTCTGAGAGACGGACCTGTGCTGAATACCGGATAACGTACATTATCAGTATCAGTAGTGAAATTAAAGTCAAGACTCTGCCCCTCTCTCCAGGCAATTCCTGCATCGAGAAACCATCCCAACTCGGTAAAGAAAAACCCACTGGGAATAAGTGCCAACCGTTCAGGCCCTGTAAAGGGTACTTTTAATTCTAAACCTCCTAGCAACATACGTGTTCCTTGCAGGTTTTCAAGAAAACTCTGAAAGTCTTCCTGGCTTTCCACTCCTGGTATTCTGTCTCTTATCTGGCTTAGTGAATTAAAATCAAAGCCTCTCATATATGTGGGAAAACCCAAATAAAGCGGATAAAACAATCTGTTATCAGCATCCCTTCCATAGCGGCCAAAATGCGATGCTCTGAATGCAACACTGAATGGTTGACGGAAAAAATATCTTCTGTAATCTGCGATACCCGAATACATATTTATCTCGCCAAACATACGTTCCATACTAAACCTGTATCGATGACCCGCCATGGGTGAAGCCATTCCGAAATAGGAATTGTCACCTACATATCCAAGGCTTACCCTTTGAAGGTTAAATCCTTCAGGTGCATCGCCCCTGCTTCGGTCCTGCCCAGCAAAAAAGCCATTCGGATCATAATATGTATGAAAAATATCTCTTCTGAAATAATACCATGCATGACTGGCACTCACCTCAATGCGCCGGGTAGTGGATATTGGATAGAAGGCAAATGCCCCAAACTGGGTTTCAAATGTTCGCTGAATGATATATTGAAAATCGGTAAATGGTATGCTATCGCGGCCATATTCCACATCTATATTTAAGAATGCAAAAGGATAAGGAATGTGTGATGCACTGGCGCCCCAGTTTATCCGGTTTCTCTGGTTAATATAACCTACCTGGCCACCAAAATCGTATATCTCACCATTTACTGCCAGCACAGAAAATAATTGATGATTTCCCACCATATCACTGAACATCATGGCAACACCACCCTGCATTCCTGTACCAAAACGGCTGGTGGCAACTCCTACCCCACTACTGCCGATAAATGTTAATCCAAATTCCGGCTTGAAAGGTTTCACCTGGAAAGAATCAACCGGGAAAACAGTTTCTCTGGTTTCTCTGCCAAAGAAATTATCAACCAATGGACTTGATGCTCTTTTTAAAGGAGGCAAGGTCGCCGCATCCATATTAATATGATCAGGATCCACTTCAGTAAATTCAAAATCTTCAGTGTTAGCAGTATAAATAAAATACTTACCGGCATTAAAATGGCTGTATGCAATTTCTCCGGTTTTCCTTGAAAC
>SKSE01000299.1 GCA_007118135.1 Bacteroidales bacterium
AGAAGAAACCCTGCAAGGCATTCAAAGTGTAAAAGCCTATACCAATGAGTTTTTTGAAATGGGCCGTTACCGGCTGAAAACAAAAGAGATTGCCAAAACTGGTATAAGAAATGGAAAATTAAGAGGGGCTTTTTCTTCTTTTATTATTCTGGGATTGTTTGGTACCATGGTAGCGGTAATCTGGAAAGGATCCACATTGCTGGCAAGCGGAGAACTGGCAACAGGTGAGTTGTTTTCATTTGTGATCTACACAGTATTTATTGCCGGTACCATTGGAGGTATGGCAGATGTTTTTGCAAGAGTTCAAAAATTTATAGGAGCCACAGAAGACCTTTTGGAGATATTCAATGAAACTCCTGAACCGGTATATGAGCTTCCGCAACCTGAACCACATCAGATTTTGCATGGTGGCATTCGTTTCGAGCAGCTTTGTTTCAGTTATCCCAATCGCCCGGATGCTCAGGTAATAAATAATATTTCGTTTGATATTTTGCCTGATAGTTTGGTTGCACTGGTAGGCCCAAGCGGAGCCGGCAAATCCACATTGGTTTCTCTGTTGCTAAGGCTTTATGAGCCCACTTCAGGTCGTATTGTTTTTGATGATTTGGATAGCCGGGCTATTCCTGTTTCTGTGTTACGCAGCCAGATGGCCATTGTGCCCCAGGATATCTTTCTTTTTGGGGGTACGATTAAAGAAAACATTGCCTATGGAAATATCAAAGCCACTGAAGAAATGATTGAAGATGCTGCACGTAAGGCCAATGCATGGGAGTTTATCAGTAAATTTCCCGAAGGACTTGAAACCCTTGTTGGGGAGCGGGGGACGCAGTTATCGGGAGGACAGCGCCAGCGCATTGCCATTGCCCGGGCAGTGCTGAAAGATCCCAAAATACTGATTCTGGATGAAGCGACTTCTTCCCTGGATTCCGAAAGTGAACGACTGGTGCAGGACGCCCTGGAAAAACTTATGAAAGGCCGAACATCTTTTGTAATTGCGCACCGCTTGTCAACCATCAGGCGGGCAGACCTTATTCTTGTGCTTAATAACGGGCAGATTGTGGAGCAGGGCACCCACAACGAGTTGCTTAAATCAGAAGGTGGGCTGTACAGAAGTCTGAGTGAATTGCAGTTTTCGGCTTAACATGCGTTGCCTTAATTATTAGAAACAGGATTCTTAAAGGGTAATCTTTGCCTATAATCAATTTTAACTCAAAAACTTCTTCCTTAACCCTTCAACCTGTTCGTCGCTGATGGGTACCATTTCTCCAAGGCGTGCTCCCAGAATTATGGATTTGGCTGAGAATTCTGCTACCTCGAGTTTGTCAAAAGTATTGAGAAGCTTGTCGCCGGTTACCAGAACGGCATCATTCTCCAAAATAACAGCCGGTTCATCCTGATCGAGTCTTTTAAAAATCACATCAAAATTGTTGAACTGAGGCCCATAGGGAATATTGTGTACGTCGCGGAGAAATATCCAACTTTCGGGTATAGTGCGCACATCCAAATGTTGATGGGTAATGCTGAATGCCATTAAATGAGGAGGCTGGGTAATAATAATGGAGTTGATGTTCGGGTATCTTTTATAGATTTCTGCATGGAGTCTTACACTGCGCGATGGATTCTTGCCGGGCTCGCGTTTCAAATCCCTGATTTGTACAATATCGGCCGGCTTTATCTCCCAACGCTGCTGATCAGTGGGAGTGATGAGGAAATCATTGCCTTCCCAGCGTACCGAAACCGTTCCGTAAGAACTTATCATTAACCCCTGGCGGCAAGACCGGTTTACGATTCGGCATATTTCTGACCTTCTTTCCTGCTCGGCAGGAGGATAAGAAACATTTTCCATTTCGGGGAGCTGATAGTTTTTGAGATCTTCAAACTGTTGTATCTGTTGTTCGGTTAAAAATTTTGGCTCACCGATATTTTTTGACAGCAGGGTGGTATGTGCACACAACTCGAGGGTCTCAAACCGCTGAAAAGCATCAGCAATGCTGCTTCCCCCCACAACAGTACCATGGTTTTCCATGATGATGGCTTTATATCCCTTTTCAAATTCTTTGGCAATAAGAACACCCAGCTCCTCACTACCGGGAAGCTCATAGGCAGCATAGCCAATAGGGCCGCAGATATGCCTTGCCTGGGCAATCATCATGGTGTCAGGGATCTGGCGCACAATGCTGAATGACACCAGCGCCGGAGGATGGGCATGTACCAGGGCTTTAATGTCGGGGCGCATATTGTAAATGGCTCGGTGAAAAGGGTACTCAGATGACGGTTTATGCGGCCCCATGATGGTTCCGTCTTTTTTAACACACATGATATCACTGGCTCTCAGCGTTCCTTTGTCAATGGCTGAAGGGGTTACCCACATATCGCCGTTTTCATCCATAATGGAAATATTTCCACCGGAAGTGGTGGTAAATCCACGGTTATATATACGGCTGATGATCACGATGATCTGATCACGTGGATGCATGAGTTTGGAGTCGAGTATTTGTTGCATAAAAAAATTATTTAGATAAATTCTATTAGAGACTATTGACTAGAGACCAGAACTTAGAAAAAATAAATCTTTGATCATTTATAAAAAAAAATTAACCGTTAACTATTAACCATTTAACCGTCACCGATTACTGATTACCCATCACCCATCACCCATCACCATTACCGCCCCCAGTGCCGTGGCATTTTTTACTTCCGAGGCAATGATTTTTTTCCCGGGCAGCCACTTTTTGAGCAGGTGTATGAATATTTCATTGCGGTTAAAACCTCCGCTGACATATACAGTTTTGGTTTGATCATTTTTTGGAAAAACCATTTGCAGGCCTTCCCAGGCTATTTGAGTAAAGTCGGTCATAAGCCGATGATAGGCCTCATCAAAACTTCTGAATTGAGAAAGATCAACCCTCTCATCCACGTGATCAGGGGGTAGTCCGTTGGCAAAGAAAACCCTGCGGTCTGAGAAATCGCCGGTAGGCTCTGTAATTAAATCAGGGCTCAGGGGCACTTTTTTATAAGCATCTTTTTCCACGTTAAAGTGTCCGGAAATCTTTTCCACATTCACATCGTGAACATATCCAAGGAAGAGAAGAGATGATTTTACCTGCTCCATTTCAGTGCTCAAATAGCACAGACATCCATTCTGCAACTGATCAATGGTTAGGGGTTCGTTGTTGAATGGATTCATAATCACAACCCATGTGCCGGTAGAGCAAAGGACAAACGGTTCCTTGCTCTCTTTAAAATATGGCACCAGAGATGCCGAACTATCATGCACGCCAAGACCAAACTTTATGGTTTTTCCATTGATAGTCAATGGATAGGTTGTTTTACTGGAAATGGGCTGCGGTAGCATGATTCCTTCCTGTTTTAACCAGGTATGGTATTCCATTTTGTCGAAATCCCACATAGTAGTATGGCAACCTACGTAAGTATAGTCGGAAACCAACTTGCCGGTAAATATGTAGCTTAGATACTGGGGAAAATTGAGTATATGTTTCACTTTCGCATATTGTTCAGGCTTGGTTTTCTTAAACCAGTACACCTGCAATCCTGCATTGATCATACCCATTTCAGGTGATGCTGTCTTTCTGCAAAACTCGGTTTTTCCACCATACTTTTCGTAAATTTCCAGTGGAATTGATTCGGGCATTTTTTTCAGATAATTGTACAACGGACTCACACACTTGCCATCTTCATCCAGGTAAACAACCGATGCTCCATAGGTTGTGAAATTAACCGCCTTAAGGTTGTATTCTTTACTTTGGCTCAGTTCATCTATACTTTGGTGCAGCCAATTCTCTATGCGGGTTATGTCATCGCATGGGAAACCATCATCATCAACGGTTTCTTCAAACTTTTCCTCTTGTTCAAAAACCAGTTGGAAATTCTGATCAAAAAGCAGAAGTTTTTTATTGGTCTTACCTATGTCAAATACAGCTGTTACGTTGATCATGTCGGATTGTTTTTAATTACTTTGCTTTGTGGTTAGATAGTTTTATTGCTAAATTGTTACATTATTAGATTGTTACATAACCTTTTTATTGCAAATGCCACACATCCTACATAATATATCCCCACAACCTTATCCTGCATCCTTTTAGTCGCGGGATCTCCGCTTTGCTTCGATAACCGAATAACTCAATAACTTATTAACTTAATAACCAATAACTAACCATTACCCTCTCGCCGCCAGCACCTCCCTCTCATACTTCTGCACTTCCTTAATGTAATCTTCCGCTACCGGGATATCATTGATCAGGCACCAGTAGTTGTAAACACTACCAAAGGGCTTTGTTTTGAGTATTTCTAGCAATGCAAGTCGTTCGAAAAACTGTCCGTTTTCTTCGTATTCCTTCAATCGTGAAACAGGTTCGAGAAGTGCGAAAAGAAATGCCTGCTGTGTCGCCCTTACACCGGCCACATAAGCACCAATCCGGTTAAGTGTAGCATCAAAAAAGTCAAGACCTACATGTATTCTTTTCAGGGCACCGCAGCGAACCACTTCCTGGGCAATTAATTGGATTTCATCATTGAAAATTACAACATGATCGCTGTCCCATCTCACACCGCGGGTTATATGTAGCAGCACTTCATCAATATACTGAAGGATGGAAGAGATTTTATCTCCAACCTGCTCGGTAGGGTGAAAGTGACCATTATCCAGGCAAAGAAGTTTGTTATTCTGAATGGCATATCCCATATAAAACTCGTGAGAACCAACCACCATAGCCTCTGAGCCGATACCAAAGAGCTTGCTTTCAACAGAGTCTTTTAAATACTCTTCCGGGAAAACATCAGAATAGATGTCATCAAGCGAATCCTTCAGTAATTTTCGATGGGTGAACCGGTCAACCGGAACATCCTTATATCCGTCAGGTATCCAGATATTATTAATGGTTGGTGTTCCCAACTGCTTTCCCATTTCAGCAGCAATTGCCCTGCATCGTTTTACGTGTTCAATCCAGTACTTCCGGTGTTCTTCATTTTTGCTGGATAGGGTAAAACCATCATCGGCATAAGGGTGAGAGAAGCAGGTGGGATTAAAATCCAGTCCTGTTTTATGAGATTTTGCCCAGTCAATCCAGCTTTGAAAATGCTTAGGTTCAACTTGATCACGATCTATGAATTTACTTCCAAAATCGCCATAGATGGCATGAAGGTTCAGGCGTTGCTTGCCAGGCAGAAGCGACATGACCCTGTCAATATCCTGCCGGAGTTCATCCATATTTCTAGCCTTGCCAGGAAAGTTACCGGTAACCTGAATGCCACCGCCATCGAGCGCCGAATCAGGTTTTTCAAAACCGCCCACATCATCGGCCTGCCAGCAATGCATAGAGATGGCAATATTATCAAGTATGGATAAGGCTTTGTCGGTGTCAACGCCAATTTCGCTATATTGTTCCTTCGCCAATTCGTAAGCATTGCGGGTAATTTCATCTTTTCTCATAGCTTAAGATTCTTTTTCTGTTTCCTTTTGTTTTTGACCAAAGAGAATGATTGCAGGTATAAACCAGATGACTGTGCCCCAGAGCATGAGGTTATTTACTCTTTCCGGGGTTATAACTCCCTGCCAGTGAAAAAATGAGGGAGCAAGTGTTATCAACAGGCCTGCAATGGCCATGATTCCCAAAAGATTTCTTGCGGTTTTACTCAGATTTGGATTCATATTTTTCGTTTTTTAATGACAGTAATTCAACCTTTTTTATACTTTGTGCTTAAGACTGGTTTTCTGATATCCATAGGAGAATAGTATATATAATCCTATGGCTGCCAGCCAGGTGGGGAATGGAAGGAAAAACAATTCAATCCCTAATACCCGATTGGCGATAAGTGCCAAAGCAAGAAGCAGGAACCAGGTTGCACCTGCAGCAGTATTAAAACTGCGTTGGTACTTTTCGGCAAAATAGCTTTGCAGACCCATTTTCTGAAAGAGATAAAAATCGGCAAATATAATACCCCCCATAGGAATAAGGATCAGGCCATAAAGAGCCACGAAATCGAGCAGACGCATTACCAAAGCGGGGAACATGGCTGCAATGGTGGTAATGGCCCCTGCTATCAGAGTAACCTTCCAGCGTTTCCAGTTGGGTGAAGCAACCTGAAGGGCGAGCCCGGCACGATACAAAGTAGGATTGGCTGTAGTCCAACCCGCTATCACGACACAAATGGCACCTGCAATGCCTGCCGCCTGGTAAGCCACAGGTCCGGGGGCATCGCTGGTTGCTGCGGCATATAATACTCCTGAAGCAATCCAGGCTATGTAATGACCCAGGTACATTCCCACTGCCGAAGCAAAACCATAATACCATTTTTTTGCATACCTGAATATGGAAAGGTCAGACATACCAAGGTGCATAGCAGCATTGGCAAGCCAGGTAAAGAATATAACATGCCAGATAGTGAATTGTGAAACCCCTTCGCGGGCCACACCTGTCCAGATAGTTTCATTGGCTACCTGCCAGAAATTGCCCAATCCGGGTTCAATACCTAACCTGGGGAATGAATTTACAGCAGCAGCAACAAAAATGATAAACATCCAGGGTGCAGCCACTTTAGCAAAACGGGCGAGTGATTCAAAACCAAGGATTGCAATGGTGGTAATCACCCCACCCACTATCAATACTGTAATTACCCAGCCAACACTATTGGGATAAAGATCACCCAGGGAAGGCATGGCAATGTTGAAGGGTATTCCTACCGCAGTAGCAGATACTGCTACCATAGCTCCGGCAAGGAAACAAAACATTAGTGCGTTTACAATATTGTAAATAAACACGAGTATGGGCCCGCAAATTTTTCGTAACTGCCAGTAAAGTGAGAGTCTTTCTTTCACTGCAATAGGTGCCGTAATAAAAGCCCAGCTCAAAACAGCAAGCAAATTACCGATAAATCCACCAATGAAAAGGTCTGTTACAGAAACACCATGGGCAACAAACAGAATCCCGATGACAAACTCGGTGCCTGCAACATGCTCGCCGGCATACATCCCCAGAAAATTTCCAATGCCCTGTAACTTGCTTTTTTTGACCGGTTCGCGGTCAAATTCATAAAGATTATCAAGCTTCTTAGTAATGGTATTTGTTTTCATAAAATTCAGGTTAATTAAATTTTTCTTGCATTTTCCAGTAAAAATCTTTCTGCTTTACCCGACCAGATAAAATCATTTTCTTTCAGGATGTGGTGCAATTGTCTGAAGCATGGGTCTCTTCGGCCATATTTCTCAAAATCGTCAATGGCAGTGAGTGGTAACGATATATGTGTGTAAATCAGTTTTTTTCCTCCGGGTATTTCAGGTAAGCGTTTGGTTGTATCAATAACTGCATCCAGGCCGCCAATGTGGGTAATCATAGCTGCCGGATTTATCCTTCCCCGGGCCATTAAATCCAGGGCTTCGCGCATATCATCGGTGTTGCCGCCGCTTGTGCCTGTAATATGGGTAAACCCGTAATGCACATTATAGAAATTCAATTCTGCTTTGAACCGGGTGTCAGATGGTCCTGCAAAAAAGTTAAGACATCCGTCGAAGCCGAGCATCTGGTCAGCAGTCTCTACCAGTTGCTTTACAGGGGCAAAAACAAAAACATCATCAAACCCCTTGTCATCGGTTAATGAGCGTAGAAAAGCAACCGGGTCTTCGACATTTTTTGTATTAACATACATAAGTTTTATGCCATGCTTTTGGGCTTCTTCAGGACTGTGGATTTTTTCTGCCCTGTCGAGTCTGGCCTGGTCAATGTCGGTTATCACAAGCAAACCGGGTTTGCGATCGCGATGAATGGCATAGTCAATTGCTGCCAGGCCCATGGGGCCGGCTCCGGCAAGTATGGCCATGTTGCCGCCTTCCTTGATACCCATCTCATGAACATAAGAGCCGGGTTTTGTATGATACGAAGCATGCATAGCGCCTATGACGCATGACATGGGCTCGGCCAATGATGCCAGGAAATAACTATCGCCATTGAAAGGCAGCAGGCAGTCCATTTCCATTACTTCATTGGGAATAATGATATGGGTAGCATCACCCCCGATATACCTGAAAGAATAGCCCGGTGCATCAAGGCTTCCCTTGTAGTTCATCGCGGGTTGTATGGAATATTTATCACCGGGTTGAAATTTATGCTGCCATTTTTTACCCACTTTGATAATCTCGCCGGCAAATTCATGACCTATCAAGGTAGGATTTATATGAATATCATCTGGAACCCTTTTGTGTTCGGGCCCCTGCATGGTAGCCTTGTATGATGACATGCACAGACTATCTGACACCACCTTTGCCAGGATTTCATCATCTTTCATGGCCGGTAGTTCAAATTCTTCCATCCTGAGGTCATTTTTTCCGTATAAACGAACTGCTTTGGTTTTCATTTTTAAATATTTTACCGTTATTAAAACCAGAACATGGATAACGCTGATTGTGCAGATAATCGCAAATAGAACCAATCCTCGTCACCCGTTACCCATTACCGATTACCCTCTAATGCAACATATTCTGACCGCCGGTAACCGGCACGGCCTGTCCTGTTTCATAATGTTGTTCCACAATATAATAAATGGCCTTCATAACATCTTCTACTCTGCACCCACGGCCGGCCGGAACCTGACTTTCGTAGTATTTCTTCACATCGGCAACGTTTTTGGCACCCGGTACTTTACCGGATTTCAGATATTGCACGAACAGACCTTTTTCGGGATCGGCCCACAAAGGACCTTCAAAAAAATTACCCGGACAAATAGCATTAACTTTTATTCGATAGGGCATCAATTCAAGGGCAAAGGACTGTGTAAGTCCTATACCTCCAAATTTTCCTCCGGCATAGGCAAAATTCTTGTTGCTGCCTTTCAAACCTGATTTGGAGTTGATTTGAATAATATCTGTGTAATGTTCAGGATGAAATTGATGTTGTAGTTTCATTACTTTTGACGCATATTTTGCACACAGAAAGTATGCAGAATAGTTTATCTGCGTCATGCGGTCAAAGGTTTCTGGGTCCATTTCGTCCAGACTGCCGGCATAAAGGATACCTGCATTGCTGATCATGATATCCAGGCCCCCAAAAGCTTCCACCGTTTTTCTTACCAGGGCTTCAACAGATTCGGGATTGGAAACATCTGTTTGTACAAAAGAGATATTGTTTTCCCCGAATTTTTTTGCCAGTTCTTTCCGGGTTTTATTTCCTTCTTTTTGGTTGATGTCGGCAATTATAACATAAGTTCCTTCATTTGCCAGGTTCTCGGCAATTCCTTTTCCGAAGCCCATGGCACCTCCCGTAACTATTGCAATTCTGTCTTTGGTTCTGCCGCTTGTTCCTTTACCCAGTGAAACTTTTCTCCTGTAGTTTTCAATTTCCCAGTTTTCAATAAAGCTTATGGAATCTGGCGAAAGGAATCTGGGACCACCGAAATTTTCAGATAAAAAGCTGATTTTCATCAAGTCCTCAAAAATATCAACCACCGTTTGGGCTGATTTCGGATTATCTTCAATGGCCAGTAATCCAATGTTTTTTATCAGAATTATCCTGGGTTCATAACCATAGGTTTCTTTAAACTTTCTGATTTCCGACCTGCATTTATCCAAAGTTGTTTGTGGGTCTCCGTCATGGTCTATATACAAATAATTGACCTTGCAATAAACGATAATATCAGGTGTAAAAGGCCCGCTGATTTTCGAAAAAGAAGATTTATCCTTTAAGAAGTGAGAAATGAGCGTATTATTACGCCATTTGATAACTTTCAGATTATCAGTTGAAAGCATCATGCGTAAACCAGGAAGTATAGACGTTATATCAGATGGTGTTGGCGTTTCTTCTGACTTTAAAGGAACTTTAATTCGGGCAGAAATTTTGGTTATGACCTCATCATACAATTTTTCAATTTCTTTGGTACTATTGGCGCTGATAAAAATTCCGTGATTTTCCAGAAACACCAGATGGGGGTCTTTTTGATAGCTGTTTCTGAACTTCTGAATTTCTTCTGAAAACTTAAGAAAAAGAATATATCCCGGGTCGGTATATTCAATGTAAAGGGATTCTTCACCAAAAAGCTCTTCGCACACCTTACGCGAATTCTTTGCACATAATACTGCATTTACAAGGGTAGGGTGCAGGTGAACCACAAATTTGTAATCAAGCTTTTCATGCATGCTTGTTTCAACGGAAGGTCGCAATTCTGACAAAACATCGGCCTTACTGGCGGCAAGGTCTTCCTTTACCTGTTGCTCTCTTTTGGTGGGTTCGGTGCTGTATTTTCTGGTTTCAATCTTTTTTAACCTGCTTCTTACCAGTTTTACAAAACCATTCTGCGAGATATTCTGCAGGCTGCCTCCACTTGCTTTGACCCAGATAAAATCTTCATTTTTACAGGATGTATTGCCCCCTCCTGCAATAACAGCTTCATTATCATCTCCGTAAAGCCTGGATATCCGGATAAGTTCTTTAAGGTCGTTGTTCACGTCTGTTCGTCTTTTGCTTTACAATTTATTGAGTAACTTTTTGATGGGAATATTTTTCTATAACTGACTTTCCTGTCTGGATTAATTTGTTCCTTTCGTCGGGTATATAAATCAATTCTTCAAAGTTAGAATGTAACTTTCCATTATTTTTTAAATGCTGCCATGCCGCCTGCAAACAGACACCTTCATAGCTTATGGTTTTTAACTCATGGTCAAGAAGTACGCCTGATTTTGCTGTAATTGTTAAAGGTGAAACCTGAGGGGAATTATGCTCGGTACCAAAAGTAATGATAAGTCCTTTTTGATGGAAGAATTTTACAAAACTCCTAAGGGCATCTAATTCATTTCTTCCCGGAATCAATTCGATACTATGAATATTTTCGCTCTGTAAGAATTGAAAAAGCTTTTCCCTATCCCCTTCAAACTCTGTGTACTTACCATTATCAAAATCCAGCAATACCGGATAGCATGGAAATCCTCCGGCATTTCTTATAATGCGTTTTAAATCTACCAGTGGTAAAAATGCATCCGGGTCTTCCGGCACATAAGCAACACCGCCGCTTTTAAGAAGGTTTGAGCGGATTTCGTTTTCAATCCCTGCAAAATTTTCCGGTTCTGAATGAACTTCTTTTCCTGCGAATATTTCTCTGAGAATTTCCAAACGACTTTTATGATCTGTGAAATTTTCATAGACTTTTTCTCTTACGGCCCTTGCAATATGACGTTCACGAAGCATTCCCCGGGTTAATTTTTCAATTACCTCGTCATGATTGAGTTTTAATGATGGATGAATCCCCTGTAAGTATTCCGAAGCTTTGAAAAGCATTTCTGCTGCCTGTTCATTGCTTTTGTTTTTTGTGTTTATGAACAGAGCATTATTTTCATCAGAAAGACTGGGTTGAAAGTCTAATCCTTTTCCACTCAAATAAATTCGTCCGGGATTGTTAGGGTCATTTATTCTTATCCCGTTTTTCTGCTCATTAACCAGAAGCCCCATAAACTCAATATTATAAAGTGGGTAAATCTGATATTTAAGACTCATCTCACGGAACTCGGGATATCCGTCAAAAGTGTTAAAGTCATTAATTCCCAGAGCAGCAATATTTTCTTCTGATGCCATTCGGAAGGCTTCTTCCACATTGGTAAACGAACTGAAAGAGTAAGGTGTATGAATGTGGTTGTTTACCTCAGGTACATTACTGTATGGCATAAGCTTTTCTTTTATTGATAAAGTTCGGGACGATTTGGTTTTCAATCAATGATATATTATTAAACGCCATCCTTATTTCGTTGCTTTTGGGTTTGCTCGCTGAAGTCATTTGCGGGCTGATGCCCATTCAATGGAACTATTTTTTCATGAATGGCATCCAGAAACCAATCGGGTTGAGGGAAGAAATACTTTTCCAGTTCAAATGCAGGAGTAATCCAATTGCGCGAGCCTACCACAACAGGTGGAGCATCCAGGTCGTCAAATGCCAGTTCGGATATGGTTTGCGCCATTTCTTTCAGGAATGAACCACGTGTTGAAGCATCACTGGCTAAAACAATTCGCCCGGTTTTTTCAATGGATTTCAATACAGTCTCATAATTAAAAGGAACCAGCGACCGTGCATCAATTACTTCAGCTGACAATCCATATTTCTCCTCCAGCATGTCTGCAGCCTTGAGAGCCACATAAAGGGTAGCTCCTATGGTGAGAATGGTGATGTCCTTTCCTTCCCGTTTAACATCGGGCTCACCAATGGGTACCTCATAATAATCTTTGGGTACACCTTCTTCATGAAACATTTCAGCTACGTCATAAATCCGCTGACTTTCGAAAAAGATTACCGGATCAGTTCCCTGCAGGGCTGCATTCATAAGTCCTTTGGCATCATAAGGAGTAGCGGGGAAAACAACTTTCAGTCCCGGAATATGAGCCGCCAGAGAAGTCCAGTCCTGAGAGTGTTGTGCTCCGTATTTTGAACCCACCGAAACGCGCACCACAACAGGAAGCTTAATTATGTTTCCGCTCATGGACTGCCACTTGGGCAATTGATTGAAGACTTCATCACCTGCTCTTCCCAGGAAATCACAATACATAATCTCGGCAATCACCCGGCCACCGCACATACCATATCCAATGGCAGTTCCCACAATGGCTCCTTCAGAAATAGGTGAGTTAAACAGGCGGTTGTAGGGGAGAGCTTCAGTCAATCCACGATAAACTGCAAAAGCGCCGCCCCAGTCACGATTCTCCTCTCCGTATGCAACCAAAGTGGGGTCTTTGTAAAAGCGGTCTATGATGGCTTCAAAAATTCCATCCCTCAGCTGATAGCTTTTCAGCTTGGAAACCGGCTTTCCGTCCTTATCAAAAGCAAACCGCTCTTTTGTTGCAATTTGTTTTACCCTGGGATTTTCTTCCATAGGCATCAGCGTTTCCACCGGACGGTCTTCCATTTTATCAACATTTCCGTTGGAAAAAATCATCTTACCTATGGTATCAGGATGCTTATCAAGATCCATGTAGGGAGTAATGCTTTCATCTACAGTAATTTCAAGAACTTTCTTCAACGTATCAACAGTCTCTTCCTTTATTTTATCCAGGGTTTCAGCATTTGATATCCCTGCAGAAATGAGTTCGGTTTTAAACCACTCGATAGAATCTGCTTGCTGCCATGCTTCGATTTCTTCGCGTTCGCGGTAAGATGATGCATCCGAAGGGGAGTGACCGGAAAACCGGTATGTAAGAGTATCGAGCAGTACGGGTCCACGTTTTTCTTCCAGAACTTTTTTCTTACGCCTGAAAGCATCAATCACGGCAAGGGGATTATAACCATCAATCCTTTCGGCGTGCATCATATCAGGGTTTACACCGGCTCCAACCCGCGCAAGCATACCAAAGCCCATGGTTTCGCCCTGGGTTTGGCCGCCCATGCCATAAAGATTGTTCATAAAGTTAAATATTACCGGTAGTCCGCCTTTGTAAGGTTC
>SKSE01000091.1 GCA_007118135.1 Bacteroidales bacterium
CTCGCGGCTTCTATCCATGCCTTAGTGTTATTCATTTTTTCTTTGAAGCTTTTTGATAACGTGTAAAATTGATATCATATTCTAATCATAAAAACCTGCGTTACTTGTGCTGAGCTTGTCGAAATATCAGCGTTCCATACCCAAATTTACGGGAATCTCGGGTATTTCTTAAAATCGGGATCTCTTTTTTCAAGGAATGCATTCTTGCCCTCCTGGGCTTCTTCTGTAAGATAATAAAGCAAGGTTGCATTTCCGGCCAGTTCCTGGATACCTGCCTGCCCGTCGAGTTCGGCATTCAATCCCATTTTTATCATGCGCAATGCCAGCGGACTGCGTTTCATCATTTTTTTGCACCATTCTACGGTAGTATCTTCCAGCTGATCCAAAGGTACAACCTTATTTACCATGCCCATTTCGCGGGCTTCTTCGGCAGAATACTGGTCGCAAAGGAACCATATTTCGCGCGCTTTTTTCTGACCTACATGTCTTGCCAGGTAGGATGATCCAAAACCGGCATCGAAGCTGCCCACTTTGGGACCCACCTGTCCGAAAATGGCATTTTCAGAAGCGATGCTAAGATCGCACATAACATGCAGTACATGTCCGCCCCCGATGGCATATCCGTTTACCATAGCCACCACAGGCTTGGGAAGCGAACGGATCTGCTTCTGCAGATCCAGTACATTCAATCGGGGTACGCCATCCTTACCGATGTATCCGCCAACTCCTTTTACGTTCTGATCGCCACCACTGCAGAAGGCTTTGTCGCCCTCACCGGTCATGATCACAGTAAAAATATCATCATTTTCGCGGCAATGCACCATGGCATCTTTCATTTCCTGAACCGTGTCAGGTGTAAAAGCATTGTAATACCGCGGGCGATTGATGGTAATTTTGGCTATTCCCTCAAAAAACTCAAATTTAATTTCACTGTATTCCTTAAGTTTTGTCCAGTTCCGTTTTGTGCTCATCGTTTTTACTGATATATTGAAAATATTGTTTGAATGTTTTTGCTGAAACATCTCCCGATGTTTGTATGTGAAGAACAACCGAACGCCGGTTTGGTTTGATAAGTTCAGCTAAATTATCCCTGAGCTCACTTTCACTACCGGCGAGTAAATAGGCAATCCCAAATGCTTTACATATTTCGCTGATGTCAACATTATGAGGTGTCTCTATAAATGGTCGGATTATATCAGCACCCGGTCCTGTTTCAATAAGCTTAAAAATATTGCCGCCACCGTTATCAAAAACTATGATCCGCAGGTTGTTGGGTAATTTGCTGTTACTCCACAAACCGTTGCTGTCGTAAATAAATGCCAGGTCGCCCAGCAGTAAAAAGTTAAGTTTATCAGTTACACTGGCAGCTCCTGCAGCTGTTGAAACACAACCATCAATACCTGATGTACCGCGGTTTGAAAAATAATCTGTTTGGGTCCTTGACGGGAAAAGCTGGGCATACCTTACGGGTGTGCTGTTGGCCAGGTGCAGATTGCAGTTATCAGGTAAACTTTGCAGAACTATTTCATATGCTTTAAGGTCGGAAAAAGGCAGGGCAGATAGGTAACTGTTATGAAGCCTGGCAATTCCGGTTTTTATGTGATTACAAAAAATGGTGTATTCGGGATTAGGTTTTCCTGCTCCTTTTATTTGTGCAAAAAAGGTTTCGGGATTTACCCTGATATTCTTGTTTAATGCCTGGTAAGTATCCACAAAAAGGTCATGCTCATCAATGTGCCAGTGTGCTGCCGGATTATATTTTCTGAGATATTTCTTCAATCTTTTGGATACGATGGCACCGCCCATGCTAACCACCAAATCCGGTCTGAACTGTTCCACAGCCTGCTTACTCAAGGCAGCAACAAATGCTTCAGGATTATGAATAAAATTCTCATGATAAAGGTTGGAAAGGTTCTCTGAAACAACTACAATCTCATTATTTAGTGACATCTGAATGAGTAACTTCTCAAGAGAGATATTTTTTTCCGGAATAAAACCGCAAATGATAATTTTCCTCTGATAGGAGCTCCATTCATTGGTAAGTTCACCCCATTGTTCTTCAGTCAGGTTAGGTTTACCTGTAACTACTGATATTATTTCGGGTGTTTCTTTTACCTCAGGGAGAGTATTATAAAGAGGTTCACGTAATGGCACATTTATATGTACCGGACCTGCCTTTGCCGAGAAACTATTGTGTATTGCCTGGTTAATGATTCTTCTGAAATACCAAAGGTCTGATTCTTTTTCAGTTTCTACAGGCAGGGTATATGATTCTTTAACTATGTTGGGGAAGATATTGTTTTGTCTGATGGTTTGCCCATCATTCTGGTCAATCCATTCAGGTGGGCGATCTGCTGAAAAAACGATAAGCGGCACTCCCAGATAAACTGCTTCAGCAAGTGCAGGAGCATAATTTGCAAGTGCAGTACCAGATGTACATAACAGTACAACAGGCTCATTCAATTGCTGGGACATTCCCAATGCAAAATAACCGGCACTTCTTTCGTCGGTAATACTCACGCATTTCATATCCTGATTGGAAACAAAAGCCTGAATAAGTGGGGCATTGCGTGAACCCGGTGAAATCACAGCATGCGTTATGCCATGTGATTTGCAGATGTATGGTATTTCGCTAATTCCCTGACGACTTAAAGACATAGATTATTCCCCCTTTAATGATTCCACTATGTTTTTCAAAGTACTTTTTTTATTTTGCGTCTCTTCCCATTCTTTATAGGGGTCAGAACCGGATGTGATTCCTGCGCCAAGATAATAGAAAAACTTATTTTCAACCACCTTCATGCTTCTTAAATTCACAAAAAGATGCCAGTTTTCTTCAAAATTTATGGGGCCTAAAAAACCGGTATAATACTCCCTTTCATGCTTTTCAATACGGGTAATAATATCCAATGCCATTTCTTTGGGTAAACCACATACTGATGGGGTAGGATGAAGTTTTTCGAGGAAGTTAAGTGGCTTTCCACCAATTTCTGAGCCTGCAAAACCAAAGCTGGTTTTCAGATGTTCCACATTGCCTGCCCTGTGTGATACAGGACCTTCTTTTGAATATTTGTTAATACCGGATTTTTTCAGAATATTGTCAATATATTCGGTTACAATTTCCTGCTCACGTAGTTCCTTTGATCCCCACTGTTTGTCAATTTCGTTTGATTTAAAAACCCGCGTTCCGGCCAGTGAAACTGTAGAAATCTGTTTGTCTTTCATAATCATAAGTGGTTCGGGGCTTGCACCAAACCACAAACCGGCATCGGCAATGTAAATCATGAAAACGAATGCTTCAGGATAAGCTTTCTGAAGTTTTTCGAATAGTAGAGTAGGATTGAAATTATCGGGTTTTCTTTCAATACTTATCCTTGACAAAACCACTTTGTCAATCACACTTTCACCAATCATTTTACGCAATTCATCAACCTGGAGCATGTAATCTTTGGTTCCGGCTTCATAATGCTCAGGAGAGTGCTTTTGATTAGTTTTTTTTGAAGTAATCGTATTTTCAGAAAGAATTGTATCAAAATTGAAATCGGCATCATCAAATTTATCTCCTCTCATTATTAAATCCGGTTGGATGAGTCTGATAGGATTTTTCGAGTCCATTTCGAAGGGGGCAAATACAAAACCTGATTTTCCTTCCAATGATAAAATGTCGGAGATGCTGGCCGGCTGGGTTTTCCATTGTAAAATGGTTATTACCTCAGGTTCATCAGGCAATTTATATGATGCAAATGCAATCTGATTTTCCAGTGCAAGCCGGTGGACCTTCTCCAATATATTTGTTTCTGTAACTATAGTATCCATCCGGGTTAACTTTTTTCAACAAGCATATTGGTTAATCTGCAAACCGAGATTTTCCGTCCGTCTTCTGCAGTAATCAGAATGTCCCATACATGAGTACGCGTACCTTTGTGCAACAGGCTGGCATGTGCATAAACATAACCTTCGGAAATGGTGCCCACGTGATTGGCATTCATCTGCATCCCAACTACATTGTAACGCTTTTTGTCAACCATAGCATAAGAACCGGCACTGCCCACAGTTTCTGCCAGCGCCAGTCCGGCGCCACCATGAAGAATACCCATGGGTTGTATGGTTCTTCTATCAACGGGCATGCGTGCTTTAAGGAAATCTTCGCCTGCTTCGGTAAATTCGATCCCAAGATGATCTATCATGGTGTTCCTGCAGAATTCGTTCAGTTCCTGTATCAATGTCATATTGGAAGCGGTTTGCATAAACAAAATTACAATTTTTAATGCCAATAAACTGATTAACACTTATGTTTTATTCAGTAATTACGTAAAAATACACATCAATGGTACTGTATTAATCATGCGGGCTGTTCAGGAAACATTTAAACATAGGAAATGTTTTCATTTTATGACCTTTTTAAAAACTCTTTGAATGAAAAAACACCCTGTGATATTTTGCATCACAGGGTGCCTTTTGGATATTTCTGTTATTCTCATATTAAATGAGAAGTATTAATGAAAAATCACACTATTCATTTTCTTCTTTTTTAGCCTTGTTGGGTAATTCAAGCCCATAGCCTGATGTTTTATCCTCACGTTTCAGCAAGTAAGCGAACAGGAAGCCCAGGAAGCCCAATAAGGAAAATACCAGCATGGGGTTGGTATAATCAAGAGGCTTAATGATCTCCAGCGAGTAGGAGTCAGATGTCAAACCAAAATGTTCTCTGGATGCATGCTGCAATCTTCCCTGACCCATAATGATTTCAAACTGGCCGGCTTCATCCACATAAAAACGTGTGGTTTCTTCCCATACCTTTTCAATGATCTTCTCCTGAATTTGCTCACCATCTTCGTTTTCGTAAACATAATCAATTGCTGAGAAAATTCTGATGAGTCCGCGATGAGATTTATCCCGTAAATCCCTTGCGGGGATATCGGTTTGGGAAACAAATACGTTGTTTTCATCCACTTCAAAATAGCCATCATAAATGATATTTTCGATGTCATCATCGATTTTTATCAATTCTGCCCTGAATCTTTCATACTCACGGGGTTCTCTGAGATTGGAGAAATTAGCACTCAGGATTACTTCAGGATTTCCGATTTCAATGTTAAAATCTCCCAGATCGTTTGTGCCAGTTTTGTGACTTTCCGTCCAAACTATATTTCCACCGATGATATCTTCAAAAACCACGGCAGTAACTAAGATCTCCTTGTTGGCAATAGGTTCATCCTTCCTGTCAAGATAACTACCTGTGTAATCCATATTATCCGCTTGCACCATTTCAAACTGCTGGCTGCTCAATACGGTGCGGTAGTTGGGGTTGGAAGTATCCACCACCCATCCGATGAGCATGGGGAAAATAAAGAGACCGATATTCTGCACTGAAAACATAAAACCATAAGCAGTTCCCAGTTTTGCAGTGGGAACAATTTTGGTAACAGCCGGCCACATGGCAGCAGGCACGAGTGAAAATGCAATACCCAGAAGAACAATGGGAACTCTTGGTTCAAGATAGGTAAGTGCAAACATAAGGTGTGCAACAATCAGTAAGCCCGAGCCCAGATACATCAATGTGGCGCTTTTACCCTTATTATCGGCATACCACCCAAAAAGGGGTGTAAGCAAAATGGTTCCATACATGAGATAAGATGTAACATCACCTGCCACTTGTCGCGCCATGGAGAACTTGTTCATAAGCAGGTCGGGTGCAAATTTCAGGAATGGGAATACTGCAGAGTAGAATGTAACACAAAGCAGGGTAATAAAAATAACCGAACGGTTGGTTACCAGATCTTTCAGGTCGCTGAGTTTAAACTCTTCTTCAGGATCTTTCAGGTCGATGGTTACCTGGCGGTCAACTTTGGTATCAATAAGCATGTAAATGATGAAGCCCAGCAAACCGATCCACAGCAATAGTACTCCGAAATAAATGGCTGTGGTCCACTCAGGATGTACAAGGCGAGGGGAGAGGGTAAATGCCAGCGCAGCACCCAATCGTCCGATAGCAAGGTTGAGACCAAGCGCAAGAGCAATTTCCCTTCCTTTAAACCATTTTACAATAATTTTTGATAAAACTACGATGCTGGTTTCAGCTCCGAGTCCAAAAAGGAAAAAACCAAAGATCATCAGCTTCAACTGCGGAGAATATGATGTCAGAAATGAATTCAAAAAGTCATAACCGAATCCGCCACCCAGAAAAGTTGCTGATGCTGCGTAAGCTGTAAGCGCACCCCCAACACTCATCAGGAAGATGAATGAAAAACCGGTGATCCGGATACCAATGCGGTCAAGGATAATACCGCCCAGAATGGCCATGGCAAGAAACACATTGGGAAATGCATAGGCTGACATTACCAGTCCGTAATCGGATGCCGAGAAACCCAGGTTTATACGAACCAGGTCCTGGATGGGTGCCAGCAGATCGTAAAAATAGTAGTTGGTGGCCATAATAAAACTAGCCAGAATCAACACTCCCCAGCGTGCTGCAGGAATTTCCGTAAGTAATCTTTTAGCGCTCATTTGTTTAGTTTTGGTTTGAAATTGTTTAATATCTGAAAAAGAAATAATACTGATTCAAAAGCCTGCTCTATTGGACGCTGAGCATGTCGAAGCGCCCAAATAGTGTGTAAGCAAATGTCGTTTCGACAAACTCGACGACCAGGCAACTCTTTTGATGCAACATCCTTTCTTTGGTTGAAAATTTATTTATTTAAAAACTCAACAGCCCTTGAAACGGCCTTATCCAGCCCATCAGGGTTTTTTCCACCAGCTGTCGCAAAATGCGGCTGACCACCACCGCCACCCTGGATTTCTTTGGCAAGTTCCCTTACAATGTTACCGGCATGCAATTGTTTTTCAGTAACAAGGTTATCTGAAATGATGATGGTAATACCGGCTTTTCCGTCGGCAAAATGTCCGATAGCCATAAAAAGGTTTTCCACCTGTTTTTTCATTTCAAAGGCCAGATCCTTTGCCATTTGTGCATCAATAGGCAGCTTTACGGAAATGAAATTAACATCACCTATCTTTTGGTTTTTTTGTTTTAACTCATCAATCATGTTTCCGGCCTGCGATTTCTGCAACTGATGGATCTGTTTGCTGAGTTTTTCATTTTCCTGCTGAAGCTGTTCTAAAGCTTTAAGTATGTCTTTGGGATTCTTCAGAATTTCCCTTGCCTGGTTTAGGGTGTGGATTTTTTCATTCACATAATCTTCGGCCAGTTTACCCGTAACTGCTTCAATTCTTCTGATACCGGCAGCAATGGCACCTTCCGAAACAATCTTGAAAAGCCCGATCTGACCTGTAGAGTGTACGTGCGTACCGCCGCAAAGCTCAGCAGAGTAGTCTTTATCAAAAGCGATAACCCTTACCTTATCACCATATTTTTCGCCAAAAAGCGCAATGGCACCCATTTGCTGTGCTTCTTCAATTGCCAGTTCGCGATGCTCTTCACGCTTAATGTTTTCGCGGATTCGCTCATTAACCAGTTGTTCTATTTTTTCTATTTCTTCGGGTGTTACTTTGGCAAAGTGTGAAAAGTCGAACCGAAGTCGTTTTTCATCAACCAGCGAGCCTTTTTGCTGTACGTGGGTTCCCAGCACTTTTCTCAAGGCCGAGTGCATCAGGTGTGTGGCGCTGTGGTTGTTTTCTGTGAGCCTTCTTTTCTTTTCATCTACAGTGGCAATAAAAGTGCCGGGCCACTGTTCGGGTATTTTATCCAGGATGTGAATGGAAAGGTTATTCTCCTTCTGGGTATCCAGGATATGAAGTGTAAAATTGTTGGCTTTCAGCGTACCTCTGTCACCAACCTGTCCGCCTGACTCGGCATAAAAGGGAGTTTTATTCAATACAAGCTGGTAAAAAGTTTTTCCTTTGGAAGTTACTTTCCGGTATTTCAGGGGTTTTACCTCTGCCTGAAGACTTTCATAGCCCAGAAATTCAGTTTCTTTATTGATGTGATTCAAAACGATCCAGTCCTGTGTTTCAACAGTAGCAGCAGCACGGCTTCTTTCTTTCTGTTGTTTCATGCCGGCTTCAAATCCCTTCATATCAACATCAAAACCCTTTTCCCGTGCCATAAGCTGGGTAAGGTCGATGGGAAAGCCGTAGGTGTCAAAAAGTTCGAATGCAAAGTTCCCGTCAATGATATTCCTGTCAGGATTACCCTGAATATAATTTTCAAATTTGGTAATACCCACAGCCAGGGTTTTCAGAAATGTACTTTCTTCCTCAGCTATAACACGCATGATAAGGTCCTGCTGGGCCGGCAGTTCGGGGAAATAGCTGCCCATGTTTTCAACCATAACAGGCACCAACTCATGAATAAAAGGCTCGCGGAAACCCAGGAAAGTATAACCGTATCGGACAGCTCTTCTTAGAATCCGGCGGATGACATAACCGGCTTTGTTATTTGATGGCAATTCACCATCGGCAATGGCAAAGGATACAGCCCGAAGGTGATCGCTGATGACGCGCATGGCAATGTCTGCTTCTTCGTTTTCACCGTATATTTTATCTGCCAGAGTTCCTAGTTTCTGAATGTAAGGCTGAAATACATCCGTGTCGTAATTCGATTGTTTGCCCTGTAAAACCATGCACAACCGTTCAAACCCCATACCTGTATCCACATGTTTGGCTTTAAGGGGTTGTAATGAACCGTTCGACAGGCGGTTGAACTGGATAAAAACCAGGTTCCATATCTCTATTACAAGGGGGTGGTCTTTATTAACGAGTTCACTTCCGGGTATTTTCTTCTTCTCATCATCACTTCTAATATCGACATGTATTTCAGAACAAGGTCCGCAGGGGCCTGTGTCGCCCATTTCCCAGAAATTATCTTTTTTTGAACCGTAAAGAATCCGGTCTTCAAGTACATATTTTTTCCAGTATTCTTTGGCTTCATCGTCAGGTTCAAGATTGTCATCCTGTGCACCTTCAAATACCGTTACATACAGGCTTTCTTTGTCAATTTTGTAAATCTCTGTTAGAAGTTCCCACGCCCAGGCAATGGCTTCCTTTTTGAAATAATCGCCGAAGCTCCAGTTTCCTAACATCTCGAACATAGTATGGTGGTAGGTATCGTGACCTACTTCTTCAAGGTCATTATGTTTACCGGATACCCTCAGGCACTTTTGTGTATTGGCCACCCTTAAATTCTTTGCTGGTGAGTTTCCCAGGAAGATATCCTTGAACTGATTCATGCCAGCATTAGTAAACATAAGAGTAGGATCGTTTTTTACGACCATCGGGGCAGATTTTTCTATAAAATGGTTTTTCGTTTCAAAGAAATTAAAAAAAGCTTGTCGAATCTGACTGGAATTCATTGATAATGAGATGTTTTTTTAAAAGAATTATTAATTTTTTAAGTAGAATCACTGACAAAATTAAATTAATTTTACTTAGTTTTGTAACTAATTACTTAACCCCCCGTAAACGCAAGTAAAATAACACTTTAGGTCCTCGGATAAACCGGGTGAAAAAATAGGACGAGTTTAATTTTTTTATATGGCAAAAATCAAATACCAATTCAACACGAAATCTCTCGCTGTAGAACCTGTCAGAGAAAGTTTCTGGGACAAAGCCAAAAGATTTTTAAGAGTGGTACTTGCAGGTATGGTTTTCTCAGTAATTGTGCTGAGTATCGGCTATACCTTTTTCGACTCTCCAAAAGAGAAAATACTTCAGCGTGAAATCGATCAATATGAGGTAAATTTCCAATTTCTCAACGACAAACTAGATCTTCTTTTTTCTGTTGTGGAAGACATGGGCCAACGCGACGACCAGATTTATCGTGTAATTTTTGAAGCCGAACCTATTCCACGCACCATCAGGGATGCTGCTTTCGGAGGTGCCGACCGCTATGAACAGTTTGAAGGTTTTAATAACAGCAAAATTATTTCATCTACACAAAGACGCATTGATGAGCTGTCAGCAAAACTTTATGTTCAGTCCATTTCCTATGATGAAGTTTTTCAAATGGCTAAAGATAAAGCCGATATGCTGGCTGCAATCCCTGCCATAGTGCCTATTGAAAAAGGAACTCAAAGGCTGGTGTCCGGTTTTGGTCCCAGGATCCATCCCATTTATAAAACCTTACGTCCTCATACCGGAGTGGATTTTACCGCTCCGACAGGAACACCCATTTATGCCCCCGGTAACGGAGTAGTAACCACTGTTGAACGTAACCGCCACGGCTACGGTTTAATGGTTATTATTGACCATGGGTATGGTTATGAAACACTTTATGCTCACCTCAGCAAATTTAATGTACGCGTCGGGCAGGAAGTGAAAAGGGGAGAAGTAATAGGTTTTGTTGGCAACACAGGTGTTTCCACTGCCCCGCACCTGCATTATGAGGTGATCAGACATGGCAACAAAGTAAATCCGATTAACTATTTCTTCAATGACCTTACCCCCGAAGAGTTTGAATATATCATTGAAGTTGCATCAAGAATTAACCAGTCACTATCGTAATTTTTTAGTTAATGGGTTAATGAGTTAATGGGTTAATATTTTTTACTCAATACATGTTACCTATTATCCATCACCTTTTCCTGATTATCCCATCATCCGTAATGCTAAGCTGGGAGTTAGGAAAGTCTTCGCTAAGTAGTCTTTGCAATGATCTGATGGCTCTTTTATCGGGATCGATTACCGGGCCGCCCCTTCCTGTTTGCCGGATAGGAGTAACTTCTGCTTTGATGAATTTACCATCGGGTGCGGTAAATACTTTAATGAGTGGAGCTATTCCGTTTTCCCCACGCAGGTTGAACCGGGCATAAGTACAGAAATTTCCCAGGCTGTAGACAATAAACCTGTCCTTGTAAATGTCCACAGACCTTGTAACATGAGGTCCGTGACCAAAAACAATATCAGCACCTGCATCAATAACACTGCGTGCAAAATGGCAAACATTACCGCGGTTTTCTCCGAGATATAATTCTGTTTCGCATGTTACATTCTGGTGATCGGCCCCTTCGGCCCCGCCATGAAAAGATACTATTACAATGTCAGATTTTTCTTTGAGTTCCCTTACTATGCGCTGTGCGTTGGCAATATCATGTATGCTTACGGTTCCCACATTGGGGGCAAATGCTGCCATTCCAAACTTTAACCTATCCCGCTCAATGATGGTTTTTGGATAATCCAGAGTGCCGGCAAAAGCAATTCCTGCGTCGGTTAATGCACGTACGGTTGCTCTGCGTCCTTCGGGACCAAAATCGCCGGTATGGTTATTGGCAAGGCTTACCATGTCAAAACCTGCCTCTACCAGGTTATAAACATAACGCTCAGGCGAACGGAATGCGAAGCACAAATCGGGATTACGGCAGCGTTTTACGGTTCCTTCACCATCCAGTAATACACCTTCAAGATTGCCAAATGTTACTGTTGCACTTTGCAATACATCATGCAATGGCATGAGCAGATGCCTGCCATCATTAGCAGGAAGATATGAATTATCAGGATAGTTTGTTCCCATCATAATGTCTCCAACACCTATTATACTTATAAACCTGCGATCAGGGTCAATCTCCGGCACAGGCAGCAATCCCGGCAAGGGAGGAGTTTTTATTTCTATGGGAGGCGGGTTTACAGACATCTTTTCACCCTGAGGATTGTTCATACCCCTGGATTGCCCCGATGAAAAATTTATGAAACACAAAAAGGTGAAAATAAAAACCAAAGATGATTTAAGAGAAGGATTGTTCATGAGAAATTTCGGTTAACTGAGCGTTTTTAAACAGTCTTATTTTTTGAATACTATTTTGGAAATCTTTTGATTAATGAAGCTTTATTTGAAGCCTCAAAAATAATGGATTTGTTTCAAACCGGTTTATGGATGGGAAAATTATAAATCTAACGCAAAGGTTGTTTGGTAGAAGGTTTTTTCTTTTTTACTTTTGGGGAAGAAATAAATGATTGGTTCAGGGGTAATTCAAAAACAGCATGGGTGAAAAAGAAAATACAACAGCACGTATATATTATACCATTGGTGAGGTGGCGAGAATGTTTGATGTAAATACTTCTCTTATCCGTTTCTGGGAAAAGGAGTTTGATATCATTCAGCCCAAAAAGAATAAAAAGGGTAATCGCTTGTTTACCCAAAAGGACGTTGATAATTTTCATTTGATTTTCAACCTGGTAAAAGAGAGAGGCTATACCCTGAAAGGAGCCAAAGAAAAACTTCGTAAAAATCCTGAAGATACCCACCGCGAGTATGAGATTATTAAATCTTTGAATAAAATTGAGAAGTTTCTACTGGGTGTAAAGAAAGAGCTGGGCTAAAGAAAAGTGTAATCTTAATTCTGTATGCGGTTTTTCCAGTTGGTTTTAGTGAAAACAGCCATGATTAGTGTAATTGTAACATAAAACGGATACAAAACCTGGAGCGGAACATACCACCAGAGTAAGTTTATCTTTCCAATAAATTTCGCAACCCCTGCAATTAATAAAAAATCTGCAATGAGTTTAAAGCTCCATAATATAACTATTGGTTTAAGTAATAACGGATAAAAAATTAAACCTATAACCAGTATGACTATCATTATGTTAACGGTAGCCACTAAGCTACCGGAAAGAACAGTAAAAGAATCCCGGTAAGATGAAGATTTTGATGACCATCTGACTCTTTGCCTGAAAAACTCTTTAAGAGAATTTGATGGTTTCGTTTTTACTATAGATTTTCTGCTTTTCAGGAATCTGATTTTGCCCGGATACAATTTCTTTACAGCATGCAACAAGAAAATATCATCTCCCGATAAAAGATTTTTTCCTTTCATCTTTTTACGTGCATCAGGCATAATTTTTTTCCTGATAGCCATGTTGGCGCCATTAGCCATAACCGGTTGACTCATGTTTGCGCTGCCGCCGGTAACACCTATCAGGCTCAGAAATTCCAGAGACTGAAGCTTTTTAAAAATACTCTTTGTGGAATATTCAATATCTACCGGGGCCAGCAACATTTGAAGTCCAGTATCCATGAACTCATTGCCAATGCTTTTCAACCAATCATAGCCCATTTTGCAATCGGCATCAGTAAAAACAATAACATCGCCTTTTGCATGTGTTAATGCTCTTTCAATGGCTGCTTTCTTGCCTGAATCATCTTTATCATCATATGGGATAAGAAAAAAATTTTCAAGTTCAAGGATTTCATGTCTTATAATATTATTACTATTATCATCAGAAAAATCATCTGATAACAATACTTCGAATCTTTCGGTAGGATAATTTTGTGATTTTAGGTCTTGTATTAAGCCATTCAGGTTTGGTGCTTCATTTCTAAAAGGAATTATTACTGAAATAAATGGGTAGTCAGTTTTATAAATAGCTTTTTTTTGGGGCTTTTTATACCACCCAATGGTAAAAAATCCTATCAGAAAACAATAGACGATGCCAGCCAATGCATATA
>SKSE01000084.1 GCA_007118135.1 Bacteroidales bacterium
AAAGAATTTTCTGAAAAATCTGAGTTTGAAGATACATCTGAACAAAACCAGCAAATAGTCTCCGAATTGAAAAACCAGCTTGACCAAGCTAAAAAGACCGTTGATGAGCTTTCGGAGCAAAATAGTATTATGGGAGTTGAACTGCAAAATTATATCCAACAGGAACGCAATTACCAAAATGAAATTGAAAGAATAGGTACAGAGCTAAACCATGCTTTGCAACAAAAAGAAGATATCCAGAGAAAACTTGATGAAACCACAAGTAATTTGGAAAACTCCCAATCTTCATTTACCGACCAAACTCCTGAGATAGATAAGCTTAAAAAGAAAATTATAATTTATGAAGAACAGCTTAAGGCCGAAGAAAAAGCCAGAATAGATTTTGAAAGACAAATCAATGAAATTCTTGATGATTATAAAAAGTATATTGACAATTTGTTTTCTAAAGAGTAATAATACCCACAAAAAAAACAGGATATTGCATTTTAACGATATCCTGTTTTTTTAGTCAAATATTTTTAGCATCCATCACCTGAATTTAAAGCTGCAGCAACTTCAACAAATTCTTCATCATTTTCAACTTCTTCTAAATCAGCAACCTCAAAAAAATCAAAACCTTTCATTTCTATGAAAGCAACAATATCGGGTGTAATTCCCCTTTCCTGCATTATTTTAACTGCTTCTTCTGTTGATGCACACCCATGACCTTCTTCGCCATCATGGGCATGATCATGATCATGCTGCTCTTCAAGCTGGTCGATATTACGAACTCTTGTTTTCAGTATACCTGTAACCTTCACATTTCTGCCTTCAAAATCACGGCTGAACTGCGTTTGAAAGTCTTCAAGCATAACCATTATGCTGAAATCTGAGTCTTCCAGTTGGTTTACACGCATTTTATCACCACTATGACGACAAATATGTGTTATGGTTCCTTCAAAAGTTACCTCTTTGCCTTCGAAACCGAGTGGTTCAGCTACAAGCTCAGCGATATTGTAAACCTTTGTGTCTCCGGTTGACTGAGGTGCCTGGCTGCAAGAATAAAAAATTATTCCAACGACAGCAAGAATTGCAATTTTCCTAAACATATACTTTTTTTAGTTGATTAATTGATTGGGTTTGAATAAATACGGCTACAAATTTAGATAAAAAAACGGAACCTTATTTATCTGTAAAACAAAATCAGGCTTCAAAGAAATCTGTCAATGGACCAAGGTAGCTTTCTTTCCAGCCTTTCAGCATGTTTTCATATGCATCATCCGGTATCCCTGATTGCTCTACAATAATTCGTGTGTTGGCTTTGTCAGGAAAGATTTTTATCAACACTTCAGATTCTGAACCATCAAAATACCATACCTGGCGAATCATTTGGTTGGGTATAAACTCAATGTTTCGGCCTGTAATATTTCCACTGAGAATTGAAAACTCTGTTCCTGGTTTTTCTTCCATTAGAGCAGGCTCATCTGTCCATAGCTGTATGGTAAAAGGATTGGTTAGGGCCCTGTAGACCTCTTCGGGACTTGCTTTGATTTTTTGAGCAATTTTGAGTTCCATAATCTTATTTTTTTTCGAGAACAAAAGCAGTAAGTGAAGGAATATATAAACGCAAAGATGGATTACCAAAGGCATTTTCATGGGTCTCATGCACATATTCAGCATCCTGTCTTGCAAAACCACCAAAGGCAGGGTTATCCGTATCAAGTACCACCTGATATTTGCCCTGTGTTACCTCAAAGGCATAATCGGTAAAGGATTGGAAGGGGTTAAAATTAAATACAAACAGATACTTGCCCCTTTCGAAAATCAAAATCTGATCTGAAGCATTCTGCACCCTGGGGTAGCCCACAGACTTTTGAATGATTTTTCTGCGTTTAAAGAATCCGATCATTTCCCTGTCAAAACTATTGAGAAAACGATAGCGTAATTCTTCATTTTTTGCCAGGCTCCACTGACGCCGGGCATAATGGTAAGACCAGTTGTTGTGCCTTCCGGGAAAATCTATCCATTCAGGATGACCAAACTCATTACCCATAAAGTTGAGATAACCGTTACCCGCTGTGGCAATCGTAAGTAAGCGTATCATTTTGTGCAGGGCTATACCATTATCTACAACAATGTTCTGATGGCTCACATGCATGTTAAAATACATTTCCTTATCCATCAGCCAGAAGATGATGGTCTTGTCTCCTACCAGGGCCTGATCGTGCGACTCGGCATAATGAATGGTTTTCTCGTCGGCTCTTTTGTTGGAAAGGTTGTAGAACATATCACCCACGTTCCAGAATTCAAGCCGTGTTTCTTTAATGGTTTTAATCCAGTAATCCGGTATCCCCATGGCCAGTCGATAGTCAAATCCATAACCGCCATGTTCAGCAGGCGTTGCAAGTCCGGGCATACCACTCATCTCCTCTGCAATACTAATAGCATCAGGATTAACCTGGTGAATAAGTTTGTTGGCCAGTTTGATATATGCAATTGCATCATCATCCTGGTTTCCATCAAAATACTGCTTATATTCGGTAAAAGCACTGCCAAGCCCATGGTCTTTGTAAAGCATACTTGTAACACCATCAAACCGGAATCCGTCAAACTGATATTCTGTAAGCCAGAATTTACAATTTGAAAGCAGAAAGTGTAATACTTCGTTTTTACCGTAATCAAAACAGCGACTGTCCCATGCAGGGTGATCGCCGCGGGTTCCTTCATGAAAAAACTGATAAAGAGTACCATCGTATCTGCTTATTCCCTCAACTTCATTTTTAACTGCGTGGGAATGAACCATATCCATAACTACGAATATTCCCATACCATGTGCATCATCTATCAGCTCCATCAATTCATCGGGTGTGCCAAACCGGGATGATACTGCAAAGAAACTGCTTACATGATACCCAAAGGAACCATAATAGGGATGTTCCTGTATAGCCATCAACTGAATGGTATTGTAACCCGATTTTTTAATGCCTGGCAACATCTTTTTTCTGAACTCACTAAAGGTACCCACTTTGTATTCTTCGGTTGCCATTCCCACGTGGGCTTCGTAAACCAGCGGCACGAAATCTTTCGGCTTTTCAGGGGTTTGATTTTTCCATTTGTAGGGTTTGGGAGGATCCCAGACCTGTGCATTAAATACATGGGTTTGTTCATCCTGAACCACCCGGCGGGCCCAGGCAGGTATGCGGTCGTCGCTTCCTCCCTCCCAACACATGTGAAGTTTGTAAAGATCAAGATGCTTAAGGGTGGCCAAAGGAAGTTCAAGTTCCCAGTTTCCGTTTTCCTTTTTGGTAAAGGCAAATTCTTCTTTGGTTTTCCAGTTCGAAAACTCACCCACCAGGTATATTCGGGTAGCGTTAGGGGCCCATTCACGTAATATCCAGCTCTTTTTCTGTTTATGCAGTCCATAATACATAAAACCTACTGCAAACTCTTCAAGACTGTTCTTATCTCCCAGTAATTCCTTTTCTTTGCTTTGGGCTCTGTTAATACGTCCGATAATAGCTTCGGCAAAGGGCTGAAGATAAGCATCATTTTCCAGATACACAGGGTATTTCATGGTTGTGTGATTTAATAATGAGATTTTTTAAAGGTATAAATAAAGTTTTAACTTTTGTAATTCCGATTCAATTGTTTCCGGAATATATATCTACCCTGATCTTCTTCTGAAAAAGTTTACCTTGATGGAAATAATTAAAGCCAACAAAGCAAACCCCAGAGTAAGTCCGTCAACCCATTGGGCAGGGGGTTTATAACCGGAAATTCTTGTTACCAGAAAACTAATATAAGATGATGGTAAGCCAATATGTCCCAACTCACGCAGTACCTGCCAATGCCAGTCAGTAAAAGGGCAATAACCCCATCCGTACCAGATTCCCAGAATAAACCATGAAGCCAGTGTTAATGAAATAGTTATAAAATGTGCTTTTCTTAATGGCTTCCATATCCAGCCAAACAGATTAAATAATATTAATGCAAGGTGAAAGATTGTAAAGAAATAGTCAGCGGCTAAAAGCATAAAAATAGTTATATGACTGGTTAAATTTCACATCAGAAAACAAAATTATTTTTCTGCTGTTAAAATGAAAATGATTTTTTACTTTTGCTCACTATTAGAGCAGCTATTCAAAAATAAAAACATTTATCATGGATCTGAAGAAAATCTTTACCCCAAAGGTACTTGTAGTTACCGGAATAATCCTTTTTGCAGCATTAATGAGGTTGGTACCCCATTATCCTAATTTTACCCCTATTGCTGCCATAGCACTATTTGGCGGTGCACACATAGGAAGAAAATGGCTGGTATTTTTTGTGCCTTTGTTTGCATTGTTCATCAGCGACCTGATCATTGGTTTCCACGGATTTATGGTACCGGTTTACATCAGCTTTGCACTGGTGGTACTGTTGGGTAATCTCATGCGAAATAATGTAAAGATTGCAACAGTTCTGGGCGGAGCAATGGCTTCATCAGTAATTTTCTTTTTAATTACCAACTTTGCTGTATGGGCAGGAAGTCCCTACTATCCGCAAACTTTTAGCGGTTTGATGCAAAGCTATACCATGGCAATACCTTTTTTCCATTCATCTTTGCTTGGCGACCTGTTTTACAGTAGTGTTTTCTTCGGTGGATTTTATTTATTACAACAAAAATATCCTGCAATTGCAGTGATTAAATCATAAGATCTTTACTACAAAAAAGCCGGCAAATTAAAAACTAATTTGCCGGCTTCTTTATTTGAAAGCAATGTACTACCTATCGTCTTCAGATAAAGTTATTATTCCGTCTACATTGAATTTTGTATTGGAGAAATTCCCGTCATTATCCTTAATTACGAGAATAATATCATTAAAATCTTTATCTCCGCCGGGTAGCATAATATCTTCGAATGTAAGAACCAGGTCTTCACAACCATTTTCAATGAAAAGCAGGTGTTGCTGCATATTATTTCCATTAAATTCAAAATTTGTGTAATGGGTGTATATACCTTCAACCATCTGGCCATTTGCCCAGCCCTGGGCAACAAGATAAAATCCGATTACAGTATTCGCCGGGAAAGGACCATCGCCCAACTGTACCATATCTCCGGGTTCCAGACCACCACCACTGCCTACCATAGAAGCATTCGGAAATACAACATGCTTCTGAAGATCTTCAATACTGGTGGGTGGATTATCGGCAGGATAGGCATAATATCCAAAAGTATTTTTCCAACCCGCACCTTCCCAGATAAATTTAACATAAACGTCAGTTTCTTCTTCAACCGTTACATTGAGGGTAACACCTTCTTCAAAAAGATTAGGATGAAGATCCATCGCATTCTCACCCTCGGGGAACATCAGGATGATGGATTCCATTAGTGTAGGACAAGGTTCTCCGGGAATAATATCATCCGGAATACCTTCATCTACACTGATGGAAAGGATTTTAAGGCCACCCAGTCCGCTTGCAACAAAAATAATGCTGTCGCGCGATTGGACAAAGTTTGCCGACCCCATGTCATTGAAAGCCATGGTTCCGTGAATTACCACCTGGTCGTTGAGTTCTTCTATTATTTCACCTACAGCAATGCCTGATTCTCCATTACCCATAAAAATCAGTGAGTTATTGAGCGAAACACTGTTGGTGACATGATTTTCATCATCTGCTCCTTCAGGGGTTTCAGGTTTGGGAATATGCTGTTTTATGGTTCCATCAAGTTCCATCATCCTTATGCCTTCTTCGTTAAGAGCAGCAAAAATATAAGAATCGTTTACGGAGATTTCTGATTTGGAATAAGGAGTATTTGCCCCTCCGATGGTATAGTTGGCAACAAAATCAGAAGAGTTCAAATCAAAAACATTAATGGTACCTGGTTGACCGGAAAGGATAAAGGCTTTATCTGAATTTGAGGCAACAGAACGTGCGTCAAAAATCTGTTCTGACTTCACCAGATTATAGTTTCGGTCAAAAATGGTAATACCACCATTATCACCAGAAGTAATAAAAATGTTAGAATCACTCACCTGAATACCATTGGCTGAATATGAAGGAATATCCTTTATCACATCCACTGCGGAAATCTGCATTTGGTTGTTAAGTGATAAAACCTGGAAAAAAGCTGGATCTTTAAAGTTAAAATGGTAAAAGTCATCGGTGGCTCCTACAATAAATAGTTTTCCATCAGCATAATCAATAGAATTAATATCAGCGGCTGGAAAAATTGCCTGTGAAACAATTACCGGCTGCGAAATATTAGTAACATCAAATACCTCAACTGCACCACCATATTCATCACCTCTAAAATTATAAGATACAAAAGCATAATTATCCTTTAAAGCTACATGAGTAGCCATAAGGGTTTTACTCTGAAAAACAGGTGCGTCTACATCGGCCTTAAGTTTAAATGCAAAGTTACCGGTATAATCAACTGCATCATCATCGCTTTTTGTCGGAAAGATATAATTTCTGTCGATGGGCACCAGTTCGTTGCGAAATTGAATACGGCTATTGAGCCGCATTATATCATTGTTTATGATCAAATTATCTATGTCAAGAGGATCAATGGAGTCTTTAATACCATCATCCTTGGCACAGTTAACAAGAAAAACTGCCAAAAACAGGGATAATAACAATGGAAATAGTCGGATGTGTTTCATATTAAATTGTTTTACGATTGTTTAGTGGTAAAGGTTATAGTTCGTGTATATTTTTTCATACAACAAAACTATGGCAAATAAACGAATAAAAAATGAGTAAAACAACCTAAATATGACAGGTGTTATCTACGGGTAGCAAAAAAATGTAGCTTAAACATCAAAATTATCCTTTTATCACTGCCATGGGTGTGAGCTCAATAAGGATTTCTACAAGATCTTCCTGGTTTTTCATAACCAGATCAATGTCCTTATAAGCGCTGGCGGCCTCATCCAGATCCCTGACTGAGCGGACTGCATGAATAACTCCTTTCTCGTTAAGCTTTCTGATTTCTTCTTTCAGGTTAAGGGTTCGCTGTGCATGCTTTCGACCCATTACGCGACCTGCACCATGTGAACAGCTATTAAAACTTTCGGGGTTGCCCTTGCCTTTAACAATATAACTTTTTGTTCCCTGACTTCCCGGAATAATTCCTACGGTTCCTTCATCAGCAAGTGTAGCACCTTTGCGATGCACGATAACCTCCTTGCCAAAATGCTTTTCTTTGGATGCATAATTGTGCGCAATATTAATCATCGGGAATGCATTGAATTCAGATTTAAAATGATCAGAAAATATATCCAAAATTCTGCTCATCATTAGTTTTCTATTGGCAAATGCAAAATCCACACAATACTGCATCTCTTTAATATATTCATGACTTTCTTTGGTATCAAGCGGTAAATAAGCCAATTGAGCAGAACGGGGCACAGGGCTTTTCCATTGCTCATTTAGCTTTATGGCAAGGCGGTTATAATGATCAGCAACCTGTTTTCCAATATTGCGGCTACCCGAATGAATCATGATCCAGATTTTACCATCACTACCTTTTTGTATCTCAATAAAATGATTTCCTCCCCCCAATGTGCCAACCTGGTAACGGGCACTTTCATATTCACGCGAAACCACTTCCAGACTGTAAGGATCGTCATTATCCGGCATATCTTTTTCATCCTGAATAGTTTTATGATGTTTGAATCCAAGAGGAGTAACATCCCTTATATCAGCCATAATATTTTTAAGCTGCGGATGAGATATATGCTCTAGCGAAGTTTTAACAGCGCACATTCCACATCCGATATCCACACCCACAGCATTTGGAATGATAACTTCATCCAAAGCCAGCACCCCACCGATTGGCATTCCAAAACCTTGATGACAATCGGGCATAAGAGCAACGTGCCTGTATGCGAAAGGAAGGTTGGCCAGATTTTTTGCCTGCTGAAGTGCACCATCTTCCACATCAACAAGCCAGAGTTTGATAGGAAGATTTTCGGTGTTGATTTGTCTGATCATAATTCCCGGTCTTTATTATATTAACACAGGAATGGGTTAGTGGTTTAGATGCGGGCAAGTATCTTTTGATAATCTTTTTCCAACTTCATGGAAGATTTTGAATTCTGAACTACTATTTCTTCACTTTCTGGAATGATGGTAGGTGTAAAATTCCAGACCACAGAAATACCTGCTTTTCTTACCTGGTCAACAGCCTCCATAGCATTTTCCGGCGTAGTGGCAATCATAGCCATCTTTAAGTGCATCTGCCTTACATAACTTTCAAGCTTTTCCATACCCAATACCTTGATACCGGAAATAATCCTGCCCACTTTTTCAGGGTCAATATCAAAGGCTGCCACTATTTTTAATCCGCTTCCGGCTATGGTTTCATTTTTAAGCAATGATGTTCCCAGTTTGCCTATACCCACCAGCACAGCTTCCCTGAGTTCTTTTTCTCCCAGCAGTTTATCAATACAATCAATCAAAGATGACACTTCAACGAGTTCATCTTCTGATTTATTCCAGTCGGGACAATGTGAAAAATCTTCCAGAACAAGTTCTACAGGTATTCCAAGAAATTCGCTGATAAGAGAAATAGTAAGATTGCGTTTTTCTTTATACATCCATAAACGCAGCAAAGGTTGGTAAAGACGAAACCGTTTTATGGTTTCACCGGGCAGTACATGATTATCATTTTCTTTTCCGGCCATAGATTTTTGTTAGTGTAAAAATCTGTTTTGAGATTATCAACTTAGTGAAAAAAATATTGATTTCTTTTAAACCCATTTAAGATGACAAAGTTTAAAAGAAATGAAATTCACCAAATCAAGGTTTTAAAAAAACCGGTAGTCAAGACTTTGAGTAATCTAGACTACCGGAAACCAAAACCAAAAACACACATGAAGAGAAGAGAATATTTGAAGTATGTTGTTTGAAAAACAACCTGAAACCGGACAATTAGTGATAAAGCTTCAAACTACCTTTTCTCGAAAAAGAACATTATTTCCGATTTCGCCTTAGGATTTCAAACTCTGTGCCAAAACAACTTATGATTTGATATATAAATACTTATATAATTATCAAAAAAATTGAAACCCAAACCCAATCACATGTGTAATTTTTTATGACACAAAACTGTCACCAATAATGACAGTGTCATAAATAATGACAGTTCTTCATATACTATAACCTGTTTGAAAAAAACAACGTATAACAATTTGTTTAATATTATTTCTCAGATACATTTGTTATGATAAAGAACTGGAATTCCTTCCTTATGGTGTCAGCTATAATCATTTCGATTATTTTGTTTGCAACCGGAAAGCTTCAGATTGAGGGCGCACTGGATCATATAGACCCGAAAGACTCGGTTATTGCAGCTCTGAAAACCATTCTGATTATGGTAACCGCATCTGTTACTATTATCCTAATGATAATAGTTTTGCTCATTGATGTCCTTATTACTGTCCTGCTTAAATCGGAATTTCCCATTACAAACATGGCCTTTGAGTATGTTTACCTGCAATTTATCAGAGGCTGGTACTGGGATATGCACAGTGGAAACAGTATTTTTATGGCATGCATCAAGCTTTTCGGAATCGGATTGATAAGTCTTTACATAAATCCCTTCGGCAGAAGAAAGAAAAAATTCATTTACCACAAAAAAAGTGATAAACTCAAGTTCTGAATTTAGATGTCCAGTCCGTATTTTTTGATTTTCTGATACAGGGCATTGCGGCTGATCCCCAGGGCTTTGGCTACTTTGGTCATATTCCGTTGGTATACTTCCACTGCCCTTTGTATGGCATCCTTTTCCAGTTCAACCAACGATACCACTTCTGAAGGGTCCTTTACAGGTGAGACAGGGGTTTCATTCATTGATTCTGTCTCCAATTCATGCTCAGCAGTAGAATCTGTTTGTTTTATATCTGCACTGACAAATTCATCGGCCAGTCGAAGATTCCCGTCAAGGTTTACATATTTCTCAATAAAATTTTCCAGTTCCCTTACATTGCCGGGCCAGTCATAATACACCAGTTTTTTAAACAACCTGTTATCCATGTCGGGCAGCTGCTTTCGCAGCTTAACTGACTTAAGGTTCAGAAAAAAGTTGATGAGCATGGGAATATCTTCGCGACGTTTACGGAGAGGCGGTATATAAACAGGTATTACACTCAACCGGTAATAAAGATCCTGTCTGAATTTGCCCTTTTTGATATCCTGCAGGAGGTTTCTGTTGGTAGCAGCTATAATTCTTACATCCACCGGAATGAGTTTTTCGCCCCCTACCCTTGTAATGGCTCTCTCCTGCAGTGCTCTCAAAAGCTTTACCTGCATATCGGGTGGCATCTCGCCAATTTCATCCAGAAAAAGTGTACCTCCGTTGGCCAGTTCAAATTTTCCCGGTTTCCCGCCCTTTTTTGCACTGGTAAATGCTCCTTCAGTATATCCAAACAATTCGCTCTCGATCAGTGTTTCAGGGATTGCACCACAGTTGAGTGCCACAAACCCCTGATCACGCCTTGAGCTATAATTATGAATAGACTGGGCCAGAACTTCTTTACCTGTGCCACTTTCGCCCTGAATAAGGACTGTACTAGGGCTATCGGAGATATTTTTGCAATATTCGATAATCCTTTTCATCTCGTCACTCTCTCCAATCAAATCATCAAAATTATAGCGTGCTTCCATGCCCGTATACTTATTCACCATCTTATAAACCCGCTTCATATCGCGAAGAGTAACAACAGAGCCGCTAACAGAACCATCTCCATCAGTAAGTGGATAGACACTTATATTGAAAGTATCGCGAATACCAAAGCGACTAATCTGGACTTCTTCGTCAATAATAATCTTTTTATCTTTTACCTGTGCAAATAAACGGCGCCAGTCTTTGATAAAATCCTGCATCTTACTGTTTTCTATCTGGTTAGCAGGCAAACGAAGTAATTTGTAAGTAATATCATTAGCTCTAAGGATTGTACCTGAAACGTCAGTTCCAAGTACGCCAAATTCAAGAGTATTCAATATCTGAGAAACAAACCGGTAAGCTTCTTTCTGGCGCATTTCACTGAAGGAGCTTTTCACCTGGTATTCAATAGCTTTAACTGATGCTACTATCAAACCCAGAATATGCGGATACACCATATTGATATGGCCGCAGATATTCAAACAACCTATTATGGTTCCTTTTTCATCATGAATAGGTGCTGCTGAGCAGCTCCAGTCGTGGAACAATTTCACAAAGTGCTCATCTCCTGTAACCTGGATGGGTGAATTCTCTTCAAGCGCTATACTGATAGCGTTGGCTCCAATACTATCAGTTCCCATGGAAGCCCCTGCAGCAATATTGTAAGGCTCTACTTCCTTCAGGGTTTTATCATGTCCGGCAAGTTGCAGAATAAAGCCTTTTTCATCCGTAAGAATTACAATGAAACCGCTTTCTGCCACAAATTCATGCAAAAGCTGAACAAAAGGACCTGCTATTTTTACAAGCCGGAGATTTCTTTCCTGGCTAAGCTTAAGTGCCTGTTCTGATAAGATTTTGGAAGGCTTTTGCCTATCCCTTTCCACACCCAGTTTGAGGCTCCTTTGATGAGAAGTCCTGATCTTTGCTTTGTGGTCAGGTCCGGAATCTATGGTAATCATAATATGTTATGTGGGAAGCTTTCTGTATTTGATTCTTTTTGGACCGGTATCGCCCAGACGCTTTTTCTTGTTTTCCTCGTATTCTGAATATGAACCTTCAAAGAAAGCCACATCTGAGTTGCCTTCAAAAGCAATAATGTGTGTAGCCACTCTATCTAAAAACCAGCGGTCGTGAGTAATAATAACGGCACAACCCGCAAAATTTTCAAGCCCCTCTTCCAGTGCACGCAGAGTATTAACATCAATATCGTTGGTGGGCTCATCGAGAAGCAACACATTGGCTTCGCTACGCAGAGTCATAGCCAGGTGCAGGCGGTTTCGCTCACCCCCGGAAAGCACACCGCACTTTTTACCTTGGTCGGCACCGCTGAAATTAAACCTGGCAACATAGGCGCGACTGTTAAACTGCTTACCTGCAAGTGCGATAGTTTCATTTCCACCGGATATAACTTCCCAGACTGACTTATCAGGATCAATATCTACGTGGGCCTGATCCACGTAACCCAATTGAACAGTTTCACCCACATCAAAGCTACCATTGTCAGGTTTCTCCTGCCCCATGATCATGCGGAAGAGTGTTGTTTTACCGGCTCCGTTGGGACCAATAATACCCACAATTCCGGCAGGTGGCAATGAGAATGAGAAATTTTCAAACAAAAGTTTTTCTCCAAAAGCTTTGGTTATGCCATTGGCCTCCACAACTTTGGAACCCAGTCGCGGACCATTGGGAATAAATATTTCCAGTCGTTCTTCCTTTTGTTTCACATCTTCATTGAGAAGTTTATCGTAGGCATTAAGCCTGGCCTTGGCTTTGGCCTGACGACCCTTGGGATTCATTCGCACCCAATCCAGCTCGCGTTCAAGGGTTTTACGACGTTTACTCTCTGATTTTTCTTCCTGGGCCAGACGTTTGGTTTTCTGATCGAGCCAGCTGCTGTAATTTCCTTTCCAGGGAATGCCCTCTCCCCTGTCAAGTTCAAGAATCCAACCAGCCACATTATCCAGGAAGTAACGGTCGTGGGTAATGGCAATAACGGTTCCCTTATATTGCTTCAGGTGTACTTCAAGCCATTCAACCGACTCGGCGTCAAGGTGGTTGGTTGGCTCATCGAGCAGCAGGATGTCGGGTTCCTGAAGAAGCAACCGACAAAGGGCTACACGACGACGCTCTCCCCCACTCAGATGCTCAATTTTTTCATCCGGATCAGGGCAACGTAGGGCGTCCATGGCACGTTCAAGCCGGCTGTCAAGTTCCCAGCCATTGTATTGTTCAATAAGATCGGAGAGTTCGCCCTGGCGTTCAATGAGTTTTGTCATCTCATCATCACTCATGGGTTCGGAGAATTTCATGTTTACCTCTTCGTATTCCTTCATGATATCCACCACGTTCTGCACTCCTTCTTCCACAATTTCCTTAACGGTTCTGGTATTGTCAAGATAGGGTTCCTGGGCAAGGTAACCCACTGAATATCCAGGAGAAAAAACTACCTGCCCCTGAAAGGATTTCTCCTCTTCTGCAATGATGCGCATTAGTGTGGATTTACCAGAACCGTTTAAACCAATGATACCGATTTTGGCACCATAAAAAAATGACAGGTAAATATCTTTCAAAACCTGTTTGGATGGTGGAAAAACTTTACTTACTCCCACCATGGAGAAAATGATCTTTTTATCGTCGCTCATGAAATATGAAAAGAATTTGAGAACATCATTGAAAATATGATGCTTTGATTATAAATAATTATGCAGATCTTCAGGTGCAAAGATAATTAAGGTTTGTAAATATTCTCAAAGAT
>SKSE01000112.1 GCA_007118135.1 Bacteroidales bacterium
AGCTCTAGTATAACCTATTACGTGTGTCATGCTACCGTATTGGCAGCCAAATGGAGCAGTTCCCGGAGACTGTATTACGTTAGTGCTACCGCTACAAGAATTATTACTGTACGTAGTGGAGCATACAGCACTCCAGCCAGAATCCCTACTTACCGAACCGGTTACAGACGAAGTTCCTTTAAACCTAACTCCAGCAAAAACTATATCATTCATATCGGTTAAATCTATAGGTAATTGTCCTCCGCCACCAGTTATGCTTAAAAATCCAGTCCTGTAAAGCTTATCGAATCTTATAATACAGCCATCAATCCAGACCTCAAAGACTTCACTTCCGTCCATGAATGATTGTTGGATTCTATCTCCATCGATTTTTATTTCGCTCATAGCTACTCCTCACAGATGAAGTTTATAATACCCTCACCGCTAGGGACAGGGCCTTTAACTATTCTATACCCTTTCGACATATCTTCAGGATCTATACATAAAATTCTGGTAATTCCTCCCAGCTCAATATTCCCGAAGGGAGTTGCGATGCTATCGCCATGAGCGTCTAGCCCTATATAACAGGAAGTGTTAACCGCTTCTTCTCCTTCTCCGTATGTATCTATTGCGTATAGCTGTAAGTCTGGAGAAATATTTAGGTCTCCCACATGAACTCTTGTCGACATTCCAGATGTCCTAACAGTATCTGGAAGTGGATCTCTGGATAATATTCTGGACATGAAGGCAGAACCCATAGTGATAGATGGCAGCCCCCAGTCTGGGTCCTCGTCTCCGTATAAGACGCCTCCATAAGCTCCCACAGATGTAAAAAACTGTAGTCTATCACTCGTTAATCCCATCCTGAGAGTATTGTCATCGTAAAAGTTAATATATGGACTGCCGTCTTCTTCGTAAATGTAAACAAAATCAGCTGCGCTACCTGTATAAAGCTCTGTAAAGTATGCTGATATGGCAGAAAGATCTCGCACGCTTAGCTTCTCGGCCTCTATAGAGTTTGCTGCTAATACGTTAGTATTGATGTAACCGCCCTTGATAACAGTTACTCCGTCCTCGTCTTCATACCCACCAAGCTCGATCTGGTTAGCGTAAATCTTCCCTGTGTAAACCCCAGAATCTGTCAGCTGTGTAACTTTTCCACGGTAGTCATATCCTTCTTCGAACTGTGTCCCAGCTCCTATACTAATCTGTTCAGCTTCTAACAATCCTGATATCTTAGCAGCGCTGACATCAGCAATGTTGCCAGATTCTAAGTGACCTTGCAATAACCAGTCTAGTATATGAAAGTTGTGTTGAACATCATTAAAGTTTTTTACATTTCTTCTTAAGTTAAAAGCCATTTACAGCACTCCCTGTGGTCTACACGTGTAGACAATAGACATTAATCCAAAGGATCTACTTCCATCCGTATTGGACACCTTGAGAGTCATAAACCTGCCTTCTCTTCCAACAACAGCTCTCAAGACGGCTTGAGACTTACCTCCTGCAGGGATTGTTTCTGTGTTAGCTATGACATTTGTGTAGTCATCATCTATTATAACCTCAGCAGTCACAGTATAATCCTCTTCGCCCTTCCTGAAAACAAAGTACACTTCTCCAAAATACTTGTCAAGTTCTGGGGCGTGCGCTGATAGCTCAAGTGTAGAAACCTCACAAGGGAAGTCCTCAGCCCCATCTTTTCCTGTGAGATCTCCGTAAATGTATACACCTTTGTCATCTTCCTTTGTGTATATAAGACCTCTCGGTATATCTCTTGATAATGAATAGTGTTTACCAGCAGGCTCGGTCCACCTCGACCATCTTTCTCCATCAACATAGTAAACAAGAACTATGTCATCGCCTTCCACAGCGGGGAGTGTAACAATATATTTTCTTTCTATTACACATGCTGTAACTTCTTCCAGCCTATTCAAATCAACCTCTTCGTCGAATATTTCCTGTATAGGGATTGTAATATTCTCAGGTATAGTCCCAGAACTATATCTATAGATGCCATCATGGGATACAAAAAAAGCATAAGGGCGAATATATCCCATACTACCATGACTCACTACCCCCTTCTGCGAATCGAGAACATCGACAACAAAGTTAGCTCTCGTGTATCCAAATAATCCATAAAGGGAGTCGTCTTTTCCAATTAACAGTCCTCCGTCTCCGAACTCTAATACTCCTGTAACCCTCGAACCATCATCCGGGCCAACAAAAAGCTCAAATGCATTACTCCCTCTTGCGTGCGGATCCCACAGGGTGGGGTCTCCTGAATGGCTTCCCCTAAGCAGGTTAGGATTACTTTCATCGCCGAACAAAACCAGCCTACCTCTAAAGTTTTCTAGGAACTTACCGCTTACGGCGTCATAACCACCAACCATGCTTCGCTTAGTCATCCTGTCGACCGTGTTTGTTCCGTTACTGCCCGACACATTGCTTATCGCAACAATATCATTAAGGTCAGTGTAAGCTTCCCAAGCAGTAATTATATCGTTTGCAGTTGCAGTTATTTTTTTAGGAACATACTTAACCTCTTCCCCAACACCGGGGTTAGGTTCTGGTGTGATTTCACTATCCCACTCAAGGCTTGCAGTGTTGATTCTTAAGTAAGAATTTGTCATGCCAGAAAACTCTATAATATAATCCTTGCCAGATTCTGCCGACGCCTCAATGCCCGCAATTTTGTTTTCTCCGTATAGATCCTTGAGGGCGTCCTCTATTTCCTGCATAGTTGCGTCATGGTCTATCTTTCTAAATCCGAACACATCTCCAAGCTGATAGTAGCCACCTGTAGGATTGTCTAGAAAGAGCCACATCTTTTGATTTTGAACATCGTCAGTAGCTGGTCTAACAGTTATAACAAGGGGGTCCTCCTCTGTCTGGTCACCGCTCATAGAAATATCTGTAGCACCAACATGATCTACAAACTCTATCTGAATGTGGTTGCTTTCATACGAGTTTGCAACGGACTCAAACCTAAGATCATTATTGTCATATGGAAAGAATGTCTCAAGTTGAGAATTTGAGGCGCCAAGATTTTTTGTAAAACCGCCCTCTCCATCCCAAGACATAAGTGTTTCTCCCGAATGTGCTACCACCAACTGATCTGCGAAGCCAACCATATCCACTTCGCCATCGCTGAACATTTCACTACCGATTAATCCCCATGACTCACTTGGGTCAGTCCCTATTAAGTAGTGAAACCCTATTTCTTCTCCAACCCTCTTCGCCATGATAAGCTCAATTTCCTGCGTAGATGTTTTTTCCCACTCAAATATACCAATAGTTTCCCCTTCGACACCAACAAATTCCAAGTTCGTGCCTCGCCTCTTTGTCAGTATTCCGGGGTATTCATATGTCAAGTTCAGTATATCACTCGTTACCCCTGTGTCCTCATGAAGAAGTCTAGCAGATACAGAGCTAACAAGACCAGAATCTAATGCTGGAATCCGGTATATATAAGGTTCGCGAGCTCTGCTTTGGTCCATTTCTAGTCTTCGATCACTCATAATATCTCTCCTTAATCATCAGGAAGGGTAAGAGGTTCCTTAGGATATGGTCTTAGCATCTTCGTAGGTCTAAAGGCTCCCCAATAATTATCCTTCATCTTAGGTTGTGTATCCCTCTGTCCCTGTGGAACAGCTCTTCTAAGCAGAGCATCCTTTTGATTCAAGAACACTCGGTAATAGTAATCCGCTTGCGAAAAGTTCCTGCTCTCTCTATAGCAGATAGACATTGCGTAAGCTACAACTGCTTCAAGCGTGTA
>SKSE01000047.1 GCA_007118135.1 Bacteroidales bacterium
CAATTTCCACTTGCCAATCGAGCGTATTTGAAGATATCAGGTGATCTTGGTGGCACAGCAGCCTGGTTATACAGCGCAGATCTGATGGGAGGCTGGCTTGGCGGGATGATTGGAGCGGTAGCGCTTTTGCCGGTTCTGGGGCTTTTGCAAACAGCCGTGGTAATAGTGTTTTTAAAAATTTGCAGCTTAATACTGCTGGTTTTGGCTTCAAAAAAAGAAACCTTTGTGTGAAGATGTTGTGCAAGTTTTAACCTTTCAGGTCAATTCAAAATCATAATTTTATTTAATTAACCATCCCCAAAATATCTCAAAACCCAAATCCAACCCTGCTCCGCCAACAAAAAAACCCCTTGACAATCAAGGGGTTTTACGGGGGTTGAGGTCTCGAGCGGATTCGAACCGCTGTACGAGGTTTTGCAGACCTCTGCCTAGCCACTCGGCCACGAGACCCGATCTCTAATCCGCTGCAAAAGTAATAGTTTTTGCTCTACGTACCAAAAAATATTTCGAATGCAATCCCTTTTGTTAAAACTTTCTCCAACACCTCTCATCCCAAACCCTAAACCTCTAAACTTCTCAACTTCTCAACTTAAACTCATCAATCCTCATTCTCTATCCTCTCCACCATATCCTTCAATGTCACTTCAATAGGAATATAAGTCATTCCCAGTTCAGTCTCAATCTTTGATGTATTGTACCTGATGGGATATCCCACATTTCTTTTTACAAATTGGGGAGTTACGTTGAAAAGTCTGCCGATAAGTATCATCAATGTTTTGGGAGCTTTCATAGCTGGAAGCAGGTATTTATTTCCGAAGATCTTTTTCATGATACGTGTCATATCATAAACGCTCATGGTTTTGCCGGCAAGGATATGTCTGCCTTTAGCGTTTTCTTTTTCCAGTGCCAGAATATGCGCTTTTGCCACATCTCTCACATCAATAAATCCAAAATGAAGGTCGGGTGCACCCAAGAAAAACTTCCCTTTCATGATGTCTTTCATCAGGTTGATACTTTCGGAGTCTGAACTACCGTTAAGTGTCGGGCCCAGTACGAATGAAGGATTTATCACCACCAGTTTCCAGTTGTTTTGTTCTTTGGCAATTTTCCATGCCTCCTTTTCCGCAACTACTTTTGAGTAGGAGTAGGGCTGGTGCGTAACCGAGCTGGTAGTGTTGAAATGTTCTTCGGTAAACTCATCCAGTCCTTGCTCCTGCATGTCAATATTGTCGCCGTGCACAGCTGCCACACTGGATGTAAGCACTACCTTTTTTACAGTGCCTGAACGGGTGGCGGCATTCAGCACATTGCGGGTGCCCAGCAGGGCAGGGTCTACCAGGTCTTTCTGAGCATCTTTGAAACGAAGTGTAAAGGGGGATGCAACATGTACAACGGCATCAGCACCTTTTGCGGCTTCATCAAAGCTGCCTTCTTTAAGCAGATTGGCTTCAAAAATTTCCAGCTTACCATTTCCGGATCTAACAAGGCTTTCCAGGTAACTGAATTTATGTGTTTGATTTTTATCGCGGACGGTCATTCTTACGGTATATCCTTTTTCAAGGAGTTCCTTAACTACCCATGAGCCTATATAGCCCGTACCACCTGTAACCAATATTGTTTTCATATAGTGTTTTAAGTTGAAAGCAAAATATTAATTTGTAAACATATGTAACTAACAGATTTTTTGAGACGTTGTTTTTTCCAAAATCATCTTAGCTGAAAAATATTTGTTTAATATCGTTAAAACGAATTGTGCTTTTCCTTTTCACTTCAGGATGTATTAACTTTACGTTGTCCTTAAAAAGTATTGTTATGCATCAGGCAGTATTTTACAGCAAGGGCATTAATGATTCAGTAATTTGTGAACTTTGCCCGCAAAAATGTAACATAACGCCCGGAGATTACGGCGTTTGCGGGGCGAGATTAAACCATAAAGGACATCTGCTGGCTGATAATTACGGAAAAATTACTGCACTCCATTCCGATCCCATTGAAAAAAAGCCGCTTTATCATTTTTATCCCGGTAATAATATTCTGTCGTTAGGTTCCTATGGCTGCAATCTGAAATGTACATTTTGCCAGAACTATCATATTTCGCAACCTGATTACCACTCGAGTCTGCCTTACAAACATTACGATCCCAAAGAGATTGTTGATATGGCAATGACTGTTGATGGCAATATCGGGATTGCATACACTTATAATGAACCTGTTATAAGTTTTGAATTTGTAAAAGACACGGCAACACTTGCCAGGGAGAAAGGATTGAAAAATGTTATGGTCTCCAATGGATTTATTAACCCGGAGCCATTAAGTGAACTGCTGAAAGTCATTGATGCATTTAATATTGACCTGAAAGCTTTCACCAACGATTTTTACAGGAACATTACCCAAAGCAAACTACAACCGGTTTTAGAAACCTTGAAGGCAATTACTACTACTGATGCACATCTTGAAATAACCCACCTGGTTATTCCGGGGCTGAATGATGACCGGAAGCAATTCCGTGAAATGGTGAAATGGATAGCCGGCGAACTGGGAAAGTATACTCCTTTGCACATAAGCAGGTATTTTCCCCAGCATAAGCTGAAAACAGATCCCACTCCGTCGGAAACCATTTCCGAGTTTTACATCACTGCTAAAAAACACCTGGCGTATGTTTTTCCGGGCAATATTCATACTTATGGTGGAGTTTCGGATACTCATTGCCCCGGTTGCGGGATAACAGTAATAGAAAGGGGAGGATATGTTGCCACCTTAAAAAATATAACAACGGATGGCAAATGCAGCAAGTGCAATTTTCAAATTATCAAACACCTGAAATCATGGAACTGAAAACGAGAGAACCTGCAGTAAGCGGGAAATTTTACCCCGGAGATAAAGAAGATCTCATAGCGATGATCCAGAAACTCGCTCAAAGGATGGTGCCTGTTCACACAGATGTATCAGAAAAAACCATTCTGGGAAGCATTGTGCCCCATGCAGGTTATATTTATTCGGCACGCCATGCCACACCTTTTTTTCAAATCCTGTCAGAGCATGAACCTGCACCGGATACGATTGTGATTCTTTGTCCCAATCATTATGGCTACGGACCCCCGCTGGCACTTGATTCAAACATAAGCTGGAAAACTCCGCTGGGAAAGGTCGATCTGGATCATGAGTTTTATCCGCTACTGAATCTGGACATTGCTCCTGAGGCACATCAACTTGAGCATTCGGCCGAGGTGATGCTGCCTTTGCTTCAGTTTTTTCTTAAGAAGCCTTTTACCATACTTCCCATTAGTATGCGCGACCAGACACCGCAAACGGCTCTTTTGCTGGCGAAGAAAATTCTCAAAGCCAATGAAAAACTCAATAAAAAAATTGCAGTGATTGCTTCATCCGATTTTTCCCACTATATTTCACCTGAGGAAGGTAAAGTACTCGACGATAAAGTGCTTGAGAAGATCAGGGAATGGGATACTGAAGGAGTTTTTACGGCCATTTGCCAGGATGATATTTCGGTATGCGGATTCGGCCCAATCATGACACTCATGGAAATGGCAAAACAATCCATGAAAAATCCGGGCATCGAAATTTTAAGCCGAGGGCATTCAGGTGAAACCTACCCATCGCCGGAAGTGGTACATTACATCTCAGCTGTAGTTTATGAAAAGAGCTGATGTGTTTTATTTTTTTTTACTCATTTACCCTATCACTAAAACCAGATAGCATTACATACCCCATACCCCAAACCCC
>SKSE01000189.1 GCA_007118135.1 Bacteroidales bacterium
TGAGCTTGTACTTTGGTGTTGAATCCGAAAGTAAGCATCCCGGCCATGGTCAAAAAGACAAATAATTTTTTCATAATAGATTCTATTGGTTTTGTTTTGACTGTAATTAATTATTGCAAAGGTTAATTTATATTTAAAAATGATTAATTCAATACAATCTGGCGGAGAGAGAGGGATTCGAACCCTCGATACCCTTGTGAGGTATACACACTTTCCAGGCGTGCGCCTTCGACCACTCGGCCATCTCTCCCTTATTTTGTGTGCTTTATGTGCTTTCTCCTTTATTTTTCAGGCTGCTAAAATACAAAAAAAATGAAACATAAAAGCCAATATGATAATTTTTAAAAAAAGCTTTACACATAAACATTCATTGAGCTTCTTGAACGAAAGTATATTTAATGTTTAATAGTGAAAAGAAATTTCAGATTGCTTAATGTGCTAGATTAAACAACTTCTGTTCAATATGCTTCTCTCAGAGTCATTGAATAATTGATAATCAGAAAAATACAGCAAATTCTTTTTCTTGTTATGATTAATGAATTATGGTTTAAATGCTTAGAATAATCGAGATATTAACAACTCTAAGTTGATAACATTTCATTTCGAGAGGCAAGAGATGCCTAAATCTTGGCTAACTTTACGCGCTCAGCTATTAATAATACATAACGTTCTTCAAAACCAACGGCAGATAACTTAAACATATTTCTGAATGTAAAAATCCGGCTCTTAATAATAATACAGCAGATTGCCGTCAGCTGAAGTAATATAATGAATAACACGAATACGAATATGGAAAAAAGGAAAACCACCTCAAAATCCTCCCCGCGTGTGGTATCCGCAAAAAGTTCAGGTGCACGAAAAAAATCATTAAAACAAGCTAAGATTTTTGTTGTTGACACGTCGGTAATTCTCTATAATCATGGAGCAATCCTTGATTTTGAAGATAATGATGTAGCCATACCCATAACGGTGCTGGAGGAAGTAGACCAGTTTAAAAAAGGGAATGACACGAAAAACTTTGAAGCGAGGGAATTTGCCCGCATTTTAGATAAATTGTCGCAATCATCACCACTCCAGGACTGGGTGCCATTGCCCAACCCTAAAGGAGGACGTGTAAGGGTTGTAATGAACAAACCCAATGGATTGGATGCTACACTTGTTTTTGGCGAAGACAAACCCGACCACAGGATACTCAACACAGCTCTTTACCTTGCAAGGGAAAACCCCGACAGAAAAGTTGTTCTGGTTTCCAAGGACATCAACCTGCGTTTAAAAGCCAAATCACTCAACATTGCTGCCGAAGATTTCGAAACAGGCAAGGTTAAGAACGTTGACGAGCTTTACTCAGGAAAAATGGAATTGACCAATGCTGATCCTCAGCTCATTCAGCAGATTTATGATGCAGGCTTTTGTGAACCTGGCGACCTTGGTCTAAAGAACTTAACACCCAACCAGTACCTTATAATCAAAAATCATAGCAATTCGGTTCTGGCTACCTATAACCCCAATTCAGGTAATATTGAAAGAATAGATAAACGGACTGTTCAGAAAATTACTCCACGTAATGCAGAGCAGGTATTTGCACTTAGTGCTATTCAGAACCCTGATATAAAACTGGTAACCCTGCAAGGAGTTGCCGGTACAGGAAAAACGTTGCTTGCCCTGGCAGGTGCGCTGGATCAGCGGCGCAATTTCGAACAATTATATGTGGCAAGACCTATTATTCCATTGTCGAACCGTGATATTGGTTTTTTACCGGGCGATGTGGCTTCTAAAATAAGTCCATATATGGAACCCCTTTACGATAATCTCAAGTTTATTCATTCTCAATACAGGGAAAAAGACAAGGAGTTTAAAAATATTACCGAGGCACTTGAAAATGAAAGAATAGTTGTTTCACCGCTTGCGTATATCCGCGGAAGAAGTCTGTCTAATATCATTTTTATCATTGATGAAGCTCAGAATCTTACTCCTCATGAAATAAAAACTATCATTACCCGTGCTGGTGAAAACACCAAAATGATATTCACTGGTGATATTTTTCAGATCGATACTCCATATCTTGATTCGCAAAGTAACGGGCTTTCTTACCTCATAGACAGGGTAAAAGGAAATAAGTTATATGCGCATGTGAAACTGGAAAAAGGCGAACGGTCTGAATTGGCCAATCTGGCTAATAACCTGTAAAATAAGGATTCTGGAGTGTTTTCACCGAATTTATTGTTTCTATTCTTCAAAAATTACAGCCATTACTGTAGTACCTACAGCGTTTAGGGTAGCCCGGTCAATATTATCCATGGTATCATTTAGGGTGTGCCAGTATTGAAAAAAGCCATGGGGAGTATCGCGTCGTTGGTCAATAATATTTATGGTAGGTATTCCGCGAATAGTATTAATATAATAATGGTCATCAACAATATGACCACCTTCTTCATTCAGGAAGTAATGCCCGAAACCTTTTCTCTGGGCAATTGCCCAGACTCTTCTTACAATTTGTGGTGCGTACAACATGGAATACCCTTCGTGACGAAAGGTTGCATTATATGCACCTACCATATCAAGGAGAATTCCGAAGCGTGCGTTATAGTCAGACCTATGTGGAGACCTTGACCAGTGCTGGCTTCCAAGTGCCCAGGTATCACGGTTAAAGCTTCGTTTATCTTCATGTTCGCCGTAATCTTCAGCATCGAAAAATATGATGTCAATCCCAACATTGGGTTGTGAATTGCTGAGTAGTCTTGCTATCTCGAGTAAAACTCCAACACCACTGGCACCATCATTGGCACCATCAATTGGAGTATAATGATTTTGGGAATCAGGGTCATGATCGGCCCAGGGGCGTGTATCCCAGTGGGCACATAAAAGGATTCTTCTATTGTTTTCTGGTTGAAAACTTCCGATAAAATTACGTGCATTCAGAACTGTACCATCCCATGCCCTAAGCCTTGCAGCTTGCACGTAAACAGTGTCAGCAAATCTTTCAAGCGATGCCTGTAACCAATCTCCACATGCTACATGTGATGGTGTATTAGGAACTCTTGGTCCGAATGAAACCTGCTTTTCAACAAAGTAATAAGCCGAATCAGAATTGAATGAAGGGATTTGCACAGGCGTTTTTGAAATTTCGGTTCCGGGCTGGCTTTCGGCACGGCGATTGTTGCTGTCTCCGGTGGTTCCGCAGGAAATCAGCAAAGAAAACAATACTGATAGAATGCCCGCATATTTTATTGGTTTAAAACTCATCAATTATTATTAGGTATAGTTTAAATCTGAGTACAAACCTAAAAATTTTTTACCAGATTACACTTATCAAATTTTGCTCCCCTGAAATGATAATCATGAATAAATATCTAAAAAACAAATTTGATTTAAAGGAGGTTTTATCATTTCGAGTTCTCATATTTCTGTTTTAACTCATCAAGCGATTTTTTCAAATCTGACATCATTTCCCTCAGCAGAATATTTTTATTATTGATATAGCTTTTATTGATTCTGATAATGGAGTTTATTGTTTCAATTATTTCTACCAGGCCGCTTGATTCAAGTGCTTCGGCCTGAGCCTTAGCTACATCTTCTATATATGAGATGGCTTTTTCCGATCTATCTTTACGCAGTATGGTGCTAAGTTTAACCAGAATCTGGATGTTAATTTCATCCTCTGTTGTTCTCGCCTGACTGTCACTTACAATAGCAGGGGTAGTATGCTTAATTACGCGTGGCTCAGGCAAATAGGATTTTATAATACCGTAAAGCTGTTTTGGATTAAATGGCTTGGTAATCATTTCATTCATGCCCGATTCTTTAACATTATCAATTACTTCCTCGGGTGCGGCAGCGCTTAGGGCAAAAATGGGAACTTCGGAATAGTAATCAGACATTTTCCGGAGTTTTTTTGTGGTTTCAAATCCATCAATTCCCGGCATTTGTAGATCCATTAGAATGATATCAAAATCCTGGCGGGTAGCTTTCTGCATGGCGATATAACCATCCTCAGCTATGTTAAGCTTGCAATCCCACTTTTCAAATATCTTTTTAGCCACCATGATATTCATAACGTTATCCTCAACAAGCAAAATGTTATATCCTTTAAGACTGAGAGCATCAAGTTTTTCCGGAATAGGTTCAATTTTAGGAGTTGATATTTTTTGGTATGGGAAGTCTATTTCAAAATGAAATAATGAACCTTCTTCTGGTTTGCTTTCTACATTGATTCTGCTATTGTGCATAAAGAGCAGGCTTTTAACAATGGCTAATCCCAGACCTGTTCCACCGAATTTCCGAGAAGTTTCTGAACTTGCTTGTGTAAAGACTTCAAACAACGAATCAATCTTATCTGCTTGTATGCCAATACCTGTATCCTTTATTCCAAAATAAATCTTACTGGTTTCTTCATCCCTGCTTATTTGTTTCACAATGAGAGTTACACCACCTTTCTGGGTAAATTTTACAGCATTTGAAATCAGGTTTTTAAGTATCTGCCCCAATCTCAGCGGGTCACCTATAATTTCTTCAGGAATATTTTCATCAAAATCAAGTTCCATTTTAATGCCTTTTTCCTGTGCTTTCAGCAGATTGGTATTTACAATATTTTTCAGATACTCCTTCGTTTTGATGGGTATACTTTCAAGTTCCAGTTTACCTGCTTCAATTTTTGAATAGTCAAGGATATCATTTACCAGACTGAGGAGATCACGGGCTGAGAAGTTAAGTATCTCAACATTGTCCTTATGAACGGGGTCATCTATTTCATTCATAAGCAAGTCGGCCATAACGATAATTGCATTTAGCGGAGTGCGAATCTCATGGCTCATAACCGACAGGAAGTCTGATTTTGCCTTGGCAGCTGCTATGGCTTCTTTACGGGCGGCAATAATCTCTTCTTCATGGGTTTTACGGGTTGTAATATCGAATGATGTGCCGAAGAAGCCGGTTACTTTATCATCTTTAATTATGGGTTTAACCGTAGCTTCAATAAAGGTTATTTCTTTATTAGGCTTGATAGCTCTGCACTCATATTTTGCGAAACCTTTAACACGCGCTTTCTCTATGGCATCAATAATCTGCTGATGGTCATCGGGGTGTACATAATTGTAAAAATCTTTGGAGTAAGGAGCTTCAGTTTTCGGATCAAGCCCATATTGCTGATAAACCTGCTCAGTCCATATGGCTTTTTGCTTTTCAAAATCAATGAACCAATTGCCAAATCCTCCCAGTTGCTGCGCATCGAGTAATTCTTCACGGGCATTACGTAACTCTTTTTCAGTTGTTTTTTGCTCAGTTACACAATTCCAAACAGCTAACAAAGCAGGACTTTTTGAGTCGGGCAGCTGAAAAGGAACTTTCGAATATTGGAAATATCTGTCTCTTTTCTGTATAGGATCATACAACTTTTCTTCACGGTGTACTTCTTTACTTTCTTCGAAAACCAATCGATCTTCGCTAAACATTTTTTCGATTTCTTCCTTATCGGGATTCAACTCCATTTCAGTAAAGCCAATGATATCTTCAGGGTCTTTTCCACGATATTTGGCAAAAGCTTCATTGGCCAGCAAATAACGGCCCTGGGAATCTCTAACATAAATAAATTGTGGTACACGGTCGATAATCTCTGTGAGCAACTTTTTACTATTGTTGACAGCTTCTGTTGCTTTTTTACGTTCAGTGATATCATTTTTTATAGCCAGAAAATTCCCGATTTTACCATCATCATTGATGATTGGACTAATGATTACCTCCTCCCAAAATAAATCTCCATTCTTTTTACGGTTCCGTAATTCTCCTTCCCATTTGACCCCCATAGTAATGATTTTCCACATTTTTTCGTATAGTTCTTCACTATGTTCGCCAGATTTCAGTATCCGCGTGTGCTCGCCGAAAACCTCATTGAAAGAGTACCCTGTTATTTCTTCAAATGCCGGATTAACAAATTCAATTTCTCCTTCAGGGTTCGTAATAACAATGCTGTTTGCGCTCTGATTTACTGCCTCACTGAATAACTGAGATTTTTTTTGTAAAAGTTTATGAGTTTGTCGCTCAAGTCCAAGCTCAATAATCATTGCAAACTCCCTTTCATTAAAAGGGTACGTAATGATGTTTTTATGAAAAACCGGATTTCTGCTGTACTGATAAATGGTTTCGGTTTCGGATTCTATTATTATACATACTGAATTTTCATGCTCTTCAATACTTTCAAGTATATCTTTAATTTTAAACTGAAATTTATCTTTCAGTTCAATCATAATAATATTTTCTAAAGAATCTTCAGGAATATTTTCTTTTAAGATGTCAGAACTTAACGAATAGCATTTTATATTTTGCCCGTCAAATTCGTTTTTTACGATTTTGCAAACCTCCCTGGTGGCATAAAATACTGTAAGGTTGTATTTTTTCATAATATATCCATTTTATCAGCAGCAACTTTAAGGCTTATTAAACTTCAAAAATTATGAAGAGTTTAATTAAATGCAATTATATCAACAGGTTATGGGATTGTTTTTGACAAACCATTCTGATAATACGGCATAAGCCTGCACTTTTTATGTATAAGCATACGAAAATCACAACAAAAGGTTATTACGGATAACCGCAAATACCTCTTGTTTAAAAAAAGAGAACAGAGTTGTTTTTCAACTCTGCTCTCTTTGATAGTGCTAATTAATCGGATTTTATCTTCTAGAAGGTGTTCTGCTGTTTCTTTGTTCTCTTGCAGGAACACTTCTCTGATTATTATTACTCTGACTTTTTTGTACCGAAGTACCACTACTCCTATTGTTGTTACCGGAGCTTCTTTGTACCGAAGTACCACTACTTCTATTGTTGCTACTGCTTCTTTGTACCGAAGTACCGCTACTTCTGTTGTTGCTACTGCTTCTTTGTACTGAAGTACCACTACTCCTATTGTTACCGGAGCTTCTTTGTACCGAAGTACCGCTACTTCTGTTGTTGCTACTGCTTCTTTGTACCGAAGTACCGCTACTTCTGTTGTTGCTACTGCTTCTTTGTACTGAAGTACCACTACTTCTGTTGTTGCTACTACTTCTTTGTACCGAAGTACCACTACTTCTATTGTTGCTACTGCTTCTTTGTACTACTTCACTCCTGTTTTCGCGGCTGTTATCTACCCTTCTGTCAGTATTGCGAATGGCTTCAGTAGCTGGTCTTGCAGCTGTGGCAGGCCTTGTGGTATTACTTTGTACAGCCTGTCCTCTGTTTTCCCTGCCTGTGTTTACTGTAGCTTCCTGTCTGCGTTGGGTTTCGGTACTTTGCATAGATGCATTTCTGTTTGTACGTTCCAGACTGGCTTCAGCTCTTCTTGTATTTTCTTGTCTAGCAACTCTTGCATTACCTGAAGAAGCTGATTGTGAAGCCTCTCTCCTGGTAATTGAATTTACCGCTGTATTTCTACCTACTGTACCTCCGGTATTATGTCTCTGAGTGTAAAGTACTTCTCCTTGCTGCCTGGTATCCGGGCGGCTGTATGTATTTCTAAAAGTACCCTTATTAATATTTACAACAATTGTGGGTGAATAATTACGTATGCTCGTATAATAAACCCTGTGATAGCTTCTGCAGCGATGATATCTCCATGGGCGGAAATGTGAATAATAATGTGCATGCCAGTTATAGTGATATCCGTAGTAGAAGTGCCAGTAGTGTGGAGTCCAGGGACGCCAGTAAACGGGGTAGTATCCATAGAAATATACTGAACGCCAGGGCCTGTAAACCGGTCTGGAGATGTATACAATCACCGGCCATTGCGCAACTTCGTAATGAGTGGTTCTGATAACCGTAACATTACGCGACCTGGTTTGTGTAACATTACCGCGGTATCCGGGATTGGGTGTTTCTGCATAATTAGGTTCTACAATATAGTTGGGGCCGTAAAGTGCTTCATCGCCAATCAATTGTACTTGTACTGAACCATCACGAAACCTCTCAACTGTAAAAACAGCTACATCCTGGTACTCATTTTGATTTAGAGCTACTCTCAAAACAATGGTATGAACGTTGTCTTCAACATAGTCAAAAACCATAATGTAGTCAACGTAATTGTCACCGTTAAGGTCGAGATTATTGATCATACTTTCAGGGTCATTAAGGCTTCTTTCAAACCCTTCAAGGGTTTCAGATTCCTGGAAGAGATTCATCACGGCAAACAGGTTAAGGTTGTCACCTGGCAAGCCCAGATATTCATCTGGCCAGTTTTGCGCCATAAGGCCTCCTGCGAAAAGGAGTGCTAAGATCGGGGTTAAGATGAGCTTTTTCATATCTTTAGGTTTTTAAGGTGAATATCATTTTTTGAATTTTTAAGACCAAAAGCCATGCCAAGAATTAATAAATTCTAATATATCGCAGATTATCAGTTGATTAGCAAGAATATAAACTATTGTAATACAGTTGGGAAAAAAAGAGATATTATTTCAAAATATATTTATCTTTATTATTATTAAACTTAAAGCATTACTCATATGGCATACACAATACAACCGGGAGCCAAGGCACCAGATTTCAAATTACCGGCTACAGATGGTAAACTTTATGGATTACATGATTTTGATGAAGCACCTGTTCTGGTCATATTTTTTACATGTAATCACTGCCCGTATGTAATTGGCAGCGATGAATCTACCAGGGAAACCGTTTTGAAATACCAGGAGAAGGGGGTGGAGTTTGTGGCTATCAATTCCAACAGCAAGAATACTTATCCTGAGGACAGTTTTCCCGACATGATAAAACGCATGGAGCTTAACAAATTTCCCTGGCTTTATCTTTACGATGAGAGTCAGGAAATAGCCTATGCTTATGGAGCATTAAAGACTCCTCATTTTTACGTGTTTGACAAAGATCGCAAACTCATTTATACGGGAAGAGCACTGGATAACCCGCGTGAAGCATCAAAATCAACCATTTTTGATTTGGAAAATGCTCTTAACGAGCATTTGTCAGGTAAACCTGTAAGCACACCCCTTACAAATCCCATTGGCTGCAACATCAAATGGGAAGGCAAAGATGCCAAATGGATGCCGCCTGAAGCATGCGATCTGGTTTGATAAATCATGCATTACTTTTCCTGTAAATATTCTGGCCGCGGTTAAATACTTCCATTTGGTGGAGTTTATTTACAGGAAAAGGCTCATGATTTCCCAGTAGCAAAAAACCGCCGGTCCTGATACGACGGCATACTTTTTCAAATACACGCAAAGCCAAGTCTTCGGCAAAATACATTCCTGCCAGGTTTTTACAAAAAACCAAATCGAAGGGACCATCAGGCATTTCATTCCTGATGTCCTGCTTCATAAATTTTACACTGTCTCGAAAAGGAGACTTCAGACAATATTTACCATCTTGCTGAATGAATGATTTTTCCAGCCATTCTCCGGGGCAATGCTTCACATTCCCATCCGGATAACATGCCATTCGGGCGCGGTCCAGCATGTGTTTATCGGCATCGGTTGCAATAATTTGCAGTTCCAGTGTTGGATGCGTCGGCTGAATATGATAATACCATAGCATTACCATGCTGTAAGGCTCTTCACCGGAAGCACAACCTGCCGACCAGCATCGCAGCGGGCGGTTTTCTTCCATTGCCCGCAAAGCCAGTTGTGGCAATAACTGGTGCTGCAGTGTATCCCATGATTTCCGATCTCTGAAAAACCTCGAAATGCTTATTTGGGTCATTGAATCCAGAACTTCCCATTCATCAGGATTTGATTCAAGGTAATTACCGTAAGCAGGATATCCTGATAGCCCAAGCTCTACTATGCGTGTTTCTATGCGCCGGCACACCTGCCGTCTGACCTTTCGAAAGCCCTGCCACCGCATGTGCATTCGTGGCAGTGCCCATTGCAAAAATTTCACGCAATCTTTGTCATTGCTGCTCATGAGGTGTTTTGTTTTTGTGAAAATTATTGTTTTGGAACATGGTGCATTTTATTGATTACTTTCTCAGGCTGATAAGGGAAATGCATCCAGTGTTGTGTTGTAAAAAATGTTTATTATGTAAATCCTATCAAAATGCTTAAAGGTAGAATTTTATGAAAACTATACCAATTAAATCCCTGGACGTTTTAATCAATTGTTAATAATCTGTATCATCCAGCCAGTGGGGGTTTAGGCAGGTTTTTATTCGATTTGTGACGAAAAATGCAGCAAAAACATTGGCATTTAAAAATGTAATATATATTTGTGAGTGCATTTAATCATGAAAAAAGCACAGAAAATTACTTTCCTGATGGAATGTAAAAAGAACTTATTGCTAATACTGGGAAATGCAATAGATTACCCGCCTAATAAAATAATAAAGCTTTTCCAGTCTTATCCGCAAAGCAAATCTTCTTATTTACGCTTGCTTTCGTGGCAGGTGCCTTGTGTGTCCAAAATCAGGTATAAAAACGGATGCGTTCTCATTAAGATTTTCATTTACAGTTAAAAAAGATATACTTACTTACAATTGAAAACAAATTACAAAACAAAAAATAAGGGGGTACAATGAGTAAAAATCCATTTAAAAATGAAAGTTACAAAGTAAAAGCATTCAATGCAACTACACTTTTATGCTTATTTCTTTCGCTTTCAACTGTATCTGCACAGCAGGTAGTCTCAAGCGGCGGAGACCACCACGAAGCCGGTGAAATCTCCATTAGCTGGACACTGGGAGAAACTGTGATTGAGACTTTTTCAACTGAAGAAAATATCCTCACCCAGGGATTTCATCAGCCCTGGCTTACGGTTGTTGCCGTTGATGAGATTCTCGAGCCGGGATACATAATTACTGCATTTCCTAATCCTGCACAAAGTTATGTTACACTCAGAGTAGAAGCTGAAAGCTTCGAGAATATGACTTTCAGACTTTATGATTTTAACGGAAGGTTGATAGAACAAAACCCGATTCAGGGGTATCTGACCAATATTTCGTTTTTAGCACTTAAACCAGCGGTTTACTTTATCACTATCATTAAGGAAAATAAAAGACTCACAACGCTTAAGATCATAAAAAACTAATGAACTGATGATCTGATATAAAAATCATCAGTTAAACACAATGAAATTTGTAACACCCAAAAACACTTTAATTATGCAAAAAATTTTTACTGTACTGTTATTTTGCACAATCAGCCTAAGTATTCTGGCACAAGCACCACAAAGCTTTAACTACCAGGCTGTATTGCGCAACCAAGCCGGTGAACCTTTATCTTCAGAAGAGGTAACTGTTAAAGTTGATATTTTAAAAGGCACTGCAGCCGGAACAGAAGTATTTTCAGAAACACATAATGTTTCTACAAATGAGTTTGGTCTGGTGAACCTGAAAATTGGTTCACTGCAGCAATTGGAAGCTGTTGACTGGGCAGCAGATATTTATTTTTTACAGGTAATTGTAAACGATACTATCATGGGTACCACACAACTGCTGAGTGTACCATATGCATTACACTCAAAAACTGCAGAAACAGTTGAAGAAGAAATCGACCCTGTTTTTGAAGCCAGTCCTGCTGCAGGAATAGAAGCAGCCGACATCAGCAACTAGCATGAAGCCCATACCTGGGGAGATCATTCCCAGCAAGGTTATCTGGCAGATTATACAGTTACGGAGGAAGATGTAACAGCACACCAGGGTGCTTTGCAAATAACCGAGCAACAAATAACCGATTTACAGGACTATCTTATAGAAGAAACAGATCCTGTATTTGAAGCCAGTCCTGCTGCAGGAATAGAAGCAGCCGATATCAGCAACTGGCATGAGGCCCATACCTGGGGAGATCATTCACAGCAAGGATATATAACAGATTATATCGTTACTGAGGAAGATGTAACAGCACACCAGGGAGCTTTGCAAATAACCGAAGAGCAAATTACCGATTTACAGGGATATCTTATTGAGGAAACAGATCCATTATTCTCAGCCTGGGATAAATCAACTGGTATTATGATTACAGAAAGCCAGATCAGCGATCTGAAAGCATATCTTCTCGATATTACCGGTGAAGTGATTGGTAATCTTTCTGATGTTGACCTTACCGGACTGGAAGGTGGAAAAGTATTGAAATACGATCAGAATGAGGAAAAATGGATTGTGGCCGATGACCTGGGAATAACGGAAGAAACTGATCCGCTATTTACCCAGTGGGATAAATCAACAGGAATTCTCATAACCGAGGACCAGATTATTGATCTGCAGGCATATCTGACCGAAATCCCGGCCGGTTCGCTTCCGGGTGAGATGATGTACTGGAATGGAAGCACGTGGGTTGCTATCGAACCCGGACAATATGGGCAAACCCTGAACTTTTGCAACGGGGTACCCACATGGGGAGAATGTCCGGCCGCAGTGCCTGTAGTAACTACAGGCTCTGTTACCGATATTACTCCAACCATTGCTACAGGGGGAGGTACAGTTGTAAGCCAGGGCAGTGCCTTTGTTACCGGCAGGGGAATTGTATGGAGTTCTGAACCCAATCCCACTACGGGAACTAATGAAGGCCAGCTAAGCCTGGGTAGCGGAACAGGAAGCTTTTCCGGCAATATGACAGGACTTACCGAAGGAACTGAATACTTTGTAAGGGCCTATGCAATTAATGCTGAGGGAACGGCTTACGGTAACCAGGTCAGCTTTACTACTGAGGACCAGACCGTTTTTCCGCCTACCATATCTACGGTTGCAGTAACGGATATCACCATGTCATCAGCAACAAGCGGCGGGAATATAACGGATAATGGCGGAGCAGCTATTACAGCCAGGGGAGTGTTATGGAATAACAGCAATATGCCCACCGTCGAGGAACACCTTGGGATTACGAATGAAGGCGGCAGTGATGAGAACTTTGTAAGCAATATTACCGGACTACAGCCGAATACGCAGTATTACGTTCGTGCATATGCAATCAACAGCCAGGGAGTGGCCTATGGAGAACAGCGGATATTCATTACATTGCAAGATCTTGATTTACCTACAGTGATAACAGCAGAAATTACCGATATTACCCAGACTTTGGCAAAGGGTGGAGGAGAAGTTACTGCAGATGGCGGAGGAGATGTTCTTGCCAGGGGCGTTTGCTGGGCCAAACATGAAAGCCCGACATTAGATGATTTTTATGTTGAATCAGGAACCGGGCTGGGTGTTTTTGAGAGCGATATCACAGGCCTTACCCTGGGGCAGACCTATTATGTTAGAGCGTTTGCAA
>SKSE01000190.1 GCA_007118135.1 Bacteroidales bacterium
CAAGACCATGCTGAACGGCAACACTTTTATAAAGAAAAATATAATCGATGTGATTCTTTTCCAGGAGTGCGATAAGGTCGGTTTCCTTGGGTCTTATGTTATCAGTATCTTTTTCAAGTAAATGCCTTGCAAATCCTTCATTACCATATTTTTTTTCTGCAAGTTTGATGGTAAATACACTTCGCACTCCGCAGGGGTCCATGTCAGGGTTGCTTCGGCCGTATTTTACATCGGGTCTCATAAGGATATTCATCCAGTTGGTCTGGTTAATTTCTGATGCAAATCGCGAACGGGGTGTGTAAACGATGGAAAGCTCATTGGTGGCAAAAGGAAGGTGCCAGCTTGCATGATCGGGAATAAGCATATTTTCTATAACCATATAATCAGCCGACATGAATACATCGGCGGGCGTGTTGATGTCGATTACCCTGCGGGCACCCGCTTTACTGCCCCATGCTTCGGTAAGAATTCTTACATCAGGATTCTCTTCACGGAAAGCCCGGGAGAGTTCATGAACGGGCAAGGTAAGGCTACCGGCGTGGATTATATAAATCGTATTTTCAGTCTTTGTTTTATTCCTGAAGGTGCAGGAAGAAAAAAAGAACATGAACATCAAAATATATAGCAATATGGTAATTTGCCTCATGAAATATTTAAAAAAAACCACAGCCATCCATGGATTGGCTGTGGAACTTTAACCTAAACTGCTACATCAATGTACAGTAATCCAATAAGTTTTAATTAGACATTTTCTTCCTGCCTGAGTTCAATTGGTTCAGCATTAGTGTAAGCAGGACATAATTCTTTCGATCTGCAACCACTTAAACTAATCCCCAGAAGCATAAGAGTAAAAACAGCAAAAACAATTCTTTTTTTCATGATTAGAGTAGATTAATAAAAATTAATTGAGCACAAAAATAGTGTAATACGATATACAAAAATGTTTTTTTTACGGAACAAAAATATAATAATTTTCTTTCATTCGACATTTTTTATGATCTTACACATAAAAAACCGCAATCTGTCGTTTTTTTGTTGAAAACTTCTAAATTGCGGTTTAAAATTTAGCTTAACAATTAGCAAATCCACTAATTTGTAATTACAGAAATGGATTGTTTACCTGCTTTTTTCATTACCTCCAGCGAATAGCTGTAATTCATAATGTTTTTAACTATCTCTTTTCCTGGCAACAAAGTCTTTTGAGCTTCCTCTGACTGGTTGATGTAGTTTTCCATAATGTGCATCATTTGTTTTTGAGTTAGATGCCTTGTTTCAACCATATCAGCAAGAAGTTCAAGAATCATAGTTAATTCATTTTCAAGGGTAGAAAATTGTTTCATTAGCTTTTGTTTAATTGAACCATAATTTCAAGTGTATAACGGCATTACATTTTCATTTATTTTACCTGCTTGCTAAAATTTTTAATAAATCGAAATTATATGTAAGGATAGGTCGTATAATGATTATGAAATTTGTATTTTTGCCTTTCTATAAAATCCTGTAAGAAACAAAACAACAACGATAAAATGAACGTACACGAGTATCAAGGTAAAGCATTATTGAAAAAATATGATGTTCCCGTACCCGAAGGGATTATGGTAAAGAGCGTTGATGATGCACTTAAGGCTGCAAAAAAAATCCAGGAAACAACCGGTAATGATGTAGTTGCAGTAAAAGCTCAAATCCATGCCGGTGGCCGCGGTAAAGGCGGTGGAGTTAAAATTGCCAAAAACCTGGACGATGTTAAAACACATGCCGGTAATATACTGGGGATGCATCTGATTACACCGCAAACCAGTGCTGAAGGAAAGCTGGTACGCAAACTTCTTATCGAACAGAATATTTATTATCCCGGACCATCAGAACCAACTGAAATATATCTCAGTGTGCTCCTTAACCGCGCTACATCGCGCAATATGATTATGTACTCTCCCCGTGGAGGTATGAATATTGAAGAAGTTGCCGAAGAAACTCCAGAAGAAATTTTTACAGAAGAAATTGATCCTAAAACCGGAATACAGCCATACCAGTGCAGACGTATTGCTTTTAATCTGGGTCTGAAAGGCGAAGCATTTAAAAATATGGTGAAATTTATTCCCAAACTTTACAATGCATATGAGCAGAATGACGCAACATTGCTGGAAATCAATCCCCTTTTTAAAACCGCCGATGATAAAATTCTGGTTGCAGATTGTAAAATGACCATCGATAGTAATGCCCTTTTCAGACACCCCGATATTATGGAAATGCGCGATCTGGATGAAGAAGACCCAATGGAAGTAGAAGCAGGCAAATACGACCTGAATTATGTGAAACTGGATGGTAATGTGGGTTGTATGGTGAATGGTGCCGGACTGGCCATGGCTACCATGGATATCATTAAGCTTTCGGGTGGCGATCCGGCCAATTTCCTTGATGTAGGTGGCTCAGCCAATGCAAAAAGAGTTGAAGAAGCTTTCCGTATTATACTCAAAGACCCCAATGTTAAAGCAATCCTTGTCAATATATTCGGCGGAATCGTAAGATGCGACCGCGTTGCAGAGGGAATAGTTGCTGCTTATAAAAATATAGGCGAAATTAATATCCCGATTATTGTAAGATTACAGGGAACCAACGCCGAAGAGGCCAAGCAAATCATTGACGAATCAGGTTTAAAGGTAAAATCAGCCATCCTGCTAAAAGAAGCAGCCCAACTGGTTAATGAGGTGCTGCAGTAGGGTTATTGGTTATTGGTTAATGGTTAATGGTTAATGGTTAATGGTTAATGGTTAGTGATAAATGATAAGTGATAAGTTACTAATGAGTTCAACTTTTCAACTTTTCAACTTTTCAACCTTTCAAGCTTTCTAAAAAAACTAACTTTTCAGAAAAAAGGCATTATTTTTTCCTGAAAAGTTTTTTTATTACCAATTATTGTATATTTTTGCACTTTAATTGCATATTTATACATTTATGAATAAAGCTGAACGACTTCTCGAAATCCGAAAAATCATTAAGGATCAAAAGATCAGCAACCAGGATGAATTACAGGCCATACTTACAGGTAAAGGATTTCATTTTACCCAGGCAACTCTGTCACGCGACCTGAAATATTTGAAAATTGGAAAAATTCCTGATGAAGAAAAAGGGATGATTTATGTGCTGCCCGAGACAATTTCAAAAAAAACAAAGGATACTGGTAATAATCCGTTAACCCTTGAACAATCCACTGGTTTTATATCAGTTGAATATACATCTGCCAACCAAATGGCTGTAATAAAAACCCTTCCGGGTTTTGCAAGCAGCCTTGCTTACCGTATTGATGGAATGAATGCTTATGAAATTGTTGGTACCATAGCCGGCGACGATACTATCCTGGTAATCGGCAGGGAAGGAATCCCGCGACCGGCTCTGGTCCAAAGTTTAAGGCCCGTTATATAAAGCCTGCGTAACCATCAAGCTTTTCCCCTAATTTATAATCAAACAGGAAAATCTGCGCATAACAAAAAAATGGTATACAGGGTTAACCAATATTTCCAGAAGTAATATGGGGAAACTTGTCTTGAATTGTTTTTAAAATCAACAATGAAATAAAATTTATATTAATCCAACTAAATTAATTGCAAATAATTATGACTCAAAAAAAAGAAAAAATCGTTTTGGCCTATAGTGGCGGACTTGACACATCGG
>SKSE01000076.1 GCA_007118135.1 Bacteroidales bacterium
AAGGCCACATCGTATGAGAATGTGAGTTCATCTCCATCTATACGGTCATCTTCAAAGCCATCGCCTGTTACATTGGTTGTGCCGTCGTAGGTCTTGCTGTCAGCTGTGAAATCTGTTAAGGCTAGGGTCCTGGCTGTGATATTCAACGTACCCTCCACCCTCTCACTTTCCAGATCATTGATATCCACACTTACTGCCCAGGCGATATATTCGCCGGCATTGGTACCGGTGGGTGCTGTTGTAATGCTACCTCCTGTTTCCGCATCATACCATCGTACAGTAAAACCATCGGGAACACTGGCAATAACAGTATATTCTGTGCCGTCATAAATTTCTGTACTATCATCCACAGCAGGAACCTGGGGAATAAAATTTGCCGCAAGGTCTCTTGATTCTGTTATTGAAAAAATGTATGTAGCATCAACTGAAACTATCGTGCCGTCTTCTGTCCAGTTAACAAATTCATAACCTTCATTGGGAGAAGCGGTTACAGTAACCTCATCTCCCGGGTTGTAAGAACCATCACCCGTTGTAGTACCGCCGGTAGCAGGATTTGAGCTTGTAGTTATGGTTAAATCTGAAGATAAAGCATTAAATAATAATGGTTCAAAAGCATCTCCTTCCTGCATATTTACTTCAAATGTTACAGTTTCACTGATATCATAGATTTGACCATCTAAATCATTGTAATACCTGAAAGTTAATATATCACCGGAAGCACTATTGCTGTAGATTAAAAAAGAAAAAATGTATCGGTTGGTTGGCCCAAATAAGATTGGCTCATTTGCAATTCCACGACACTCATCACCCACAAAAGCACCCAGGGATCCTGTTGAAACTTCTGTTCCATCAAAAATTACAACGGCATTTATCTCGCCGCTTAATTCATAATCGGAAACATTGAACTCCCAGCCGTGTTGCCCATGTAATTGTGTGAATGAAGTAAGAATAAAGAAAACAAATAGTAATTCTTTAATGCGATAATTATAGTTCCTGTTTTTCCTCATGTTATATTTTTTATAAGTGTTGAAATCATATAGGCAATGAAACACGATATTTTCCTCGCTCCGCGTTAATTTAAGATTTCAAGTTAAACTTGATCCTAATACTGTTTATATTATAAATAAACTAAACCCTTAAAAAACTTTTCTACTTTTTCTTTTAGTAATTCAATGTGATTGATTAATAAGAGATTGCTGCATTTTATCTTGAGTTTTTTAACAAATCATGAAATTTCAGAGAATTAAGGTTAAACAAAGAGTTCGATAAAATCCCGACAAAATATAGCTAAATCTGTTAATTAATCATACAAATGTAATTTTTTTTCTAAAAAAAACAAGGATAATCAAGGTTTTTATGATGTTTATATTTTAATATGACCTTCATTTACATACTATTTTCTGGAAGATTAAAAAAATAATTTTAACATCTTAATAGTTTGATGCTTGTTCTCTTCCATTATAAAAATATTAGCCTCTTTATCAACTGGGTACTTTGTGTATTCAGCCGAATTATGTATACTCCCCCGGGTAGTTATGTTGCGAGATAGTTGATGGAATAAGTATCGGGGATTTTGAGAAGATAACCCATCCTATTTATTATTAATAAACAACAGTTGGGTCCTAATTTGCAATTATTATCTTACCACTTACTTTTCAAAAACTATGGTACCTGGGAGCCAATACCGCTGTTAGGATTCAGGATATTTAACAAATCCTGCAGCAATACCTGGCCATCCAGGTCAAAGTCACCTGCCCGGTATCCTGATTGTCCCGATTGCGGATTTAAAACATTTAGCAGATCCTGCAGCAATACTTGTCCGTCGCCATCGCCATCACCTCCGTACATTCCGAAGAATCCTCCGGGGAGTGACTTTTGGCCGTTCTGGTAAGCAGCTCTTTCCTCTTTCACATAAGCCTTGTCAAGTGCCTGTGTGAAGTCCCAGGTATAGACACCACCTAATTGCGTAAGGGCCTGAGATGACATTACACCCAGGTGATTACGATGGTAAACCACCACATATAATCCTTGCTCAATTTCCACATTAAATACAAGGGTCTGTCCATCAGTACCTACAATATGGCCGGTATTAAGCAGCAATGCGGCTTGTTTTTCCAGTGTCACAGTAGCCTGGTTTGGTGCAGCAGCATCACGCAGTTCTACCAATACCCAGTCCACCACATTTGTTGGCATCACATCCACTGATTCATCACCGGTATAATACCATTTTGGATTGTTGTTGCCAAAGTATGGCAGACTGGGTTCATAAGGCTGATTAAGCGGAATTTCCGAATTCAGGGTAGTGCGCATCAAATTACCGTTTCCGGGTGAGAATGCTCCTTCAAGGATTACCTTAATGTCAATTGTGATAATTGTTAATTCTGAAGAAATGGTATTAAATATCAAAGGATCAAATGCATCTCCTTCCTGCATATTTAACAGAAAAGTAACGGTTTCATTGATATCATAGGTTTGTCCGTCAATATCATTATAATACTTAAATGTTAATACTTCACCGTTCGCACTATTACTATACGTTAAAAAAGAAAAAATATATCGGCCGGTTGGTCCAAAGTAAATTGGCTCATTGGCAATCCCACGACATTCATCACCCAGAAAAGCACCCAGGGATCCTGATGATACTTCCGCTTCATTAAAAATTACAACAGCATTTACTTCCCCGCTAAACTGATAATCAGGAGGATTGATCTCCCAGTCATGCTGACCATACAATTGACTGAATGCTATAAGAATAAAGAAAACCAATAGTATTTCTTTTATACCATAATTATAGTTCCTGTTTTTAAACATGATGTCCTTTTTTAAAAGGGCTTAAATCATATTGACAATGAAACATGATATTATCGCTGATTTTATTTTTCTGGCCCATTAATAAATAAATTCCTTATAGATTTTCAAAGTAGATTAAGCAAATTCTTACCGTTTCTATTCCACATAAACCACCCTTTTCATCAACTGTGTGCTTTCTGTATTCAGCCGGATTATGTATACTCCCACGGGCAGATCTGTTGCCTGCCAGTTGATGGAATAAGCTCCGGGAGTATGAGAGCCTTCTGACAGAATGGTAACTAACCTTCCATACATGTCATATACCAGCAGACTTACCTGGCCTTGCTCAGGCAGGGTAAAGTCGATGTGTATCTCTTCCCTGAAAGGATTGGGATATGCCTGCAGCGATGGCAATCCTGTTGCATGAGGATCGAAAATGTTTGTTACCTCACCCGTGGTGAGTATGAATGGCTCCAGGGCATCTGCCAGTATCATGTTACCGGTAAATTCAACCTGCTCATTGCACGCGTAATACCTGTCTTCTTCAGCGTTATAATACACAAAGCTGAGCATATCTCCCTGTGTCAGGTTGCTGTAAACCATCATGGGAAATACAATGCCTCCTGTGGGGGCAAAATACATTCCGCTGATCACTCCGCGGCTCTTGCCATCCACAAATGCAAAGAGCATATCTTCTTCGCTGTTTATCTCCATACCATCATGGATTACCCTGGCAGTAATGCTGCCGTTAAACTCAAACTCCCTGGGGTTCAGTAATGCCTTTTCCATAAACATGGCATACACCGCAGCAGGATCCTCTGCCTTATCACCTTCTCCTGTGGTGCCTTGGTAAGGATACTGCAA
>SKSE01000199.1 GCA_007118135.1 Bacteroidales bacterium
CTGGTATATCTTTTCTTAACCTTTTTTGCCATTTCAAAAGCGTCAATCTTACCTACATTAAGCATGGTAATTACCAGATCGAACTTTTTCTTTTCCAGCAGTTCAAAAGCTTTCTCAGAAGAGCTGGCCTGAGTAAACTGGGGCGGGTATCGCAGGTTTTTGGATGTATATTCAAGAAAAATCTTTTCGTTAATACGGCCGTCTTCCTCCAGCATAAATGCATCGTAGTTGGAACAGATCAACAACACATTGATGATTCGCTCCTGCATAAGATCCTGGTAAGTTATTTCACTGAATTCATGCCTGTCGGTGGCGAATAGCTTATTGTACTTGTATTTGGATTGTGATTCCTGAATATGAAAGGTGTTATCTTCCATGTATTGAAAAGGTTTATCTGAAAATTAAAGCAGAATAATACAAAAATGTTTTGTTTACTTTTCCTTATGCCTGCATTTTTTTTGTGTATATATAAGCGAAGCACGTTTTTTACCATCCATGATCACCTCGAGAGGTTTTTTGAACCGAACATGTTTAAAGTAGCGGGTTTCGTTTACCAGTTCAGCTTTTTCAAGCTCGTCCCAGTTAATGTAGTCAATCAGGGCATTATGTTTTACTGAGAAGTATCCCACATTCATTGATATTACATTATGGAAAAAGTGCGATCCCAGTGAAGCATCCAGGGGGAAATCTTCCATACTTACTTCCACAATAATTTTTGCATTTGAAATCTGCGACCATACCACCGGAATGCCAATAAAACGATCGCGAGTGCCCCAGCGACCCGGGCCAATAAGCACGTATTTACGGTTCTCATCTGCCATTTTGCGGTTTAGTGAAGCAATCTCGTTGCGCATCTTTTCGGTTTTCAGTTTGTCGAACTTCTGCATGTTAACATAAATCACATCTTCAATGTCATCAATTATTCCGTTACCCATCCCGTTTTCTGAATATAGTAGAAGCCGTTCATTATCTATTTCATATAAACTGATTTCATTATCAATAATGTTTTTTATCAGGGGTTTGATTTGAAGGAGATAAAATGAAACTTTGCCTTCTTTGTCTTTATTAAGATCAATGGCAAATTCTATTTCTATTGGCGATCCAAGAGATTCGGAGATAATATCCAAAATCACTTCAATGGTTTTTGCCATTGGTATGTAATCATATTTAAGAATGTTGGCAAAATTGATAACTCTGGGGCCATAATCGGTTAAACCGGGAATGGTACGTTCGTTGGAAATATCATAAACCGATGCTGAATGTTTAATGGTTCCGTGTTCTTCGGCTATGGAAATTTCCAGTTTGCTTAATGAAGCATCGTCACCTTCGAGCAGGTTGATTTCTTTACGCGCCATATTAATGGCATAAAAGTGCAACTGCGAATTCTTGAATAAATCTTTAGGCGTATAAATTTCCAGTTGCGGATGAACCGGTGAAAAACGATAGGTTTTTTCTCCTTCTACCACATATTTTCCCAAACCAACAGCAGCTACGGCAAAACCTTCATCGGGCTTCATGTAAGAAAAAGGATAGAAATTGTAGGATTGGGCAACACCACTAATATGCGGATAAAAATAATTATCGAATTCATTACCGGCCACTTCCTGTATAACAACAGCCATTTTTTCTTCTTCAATTTTGTAATTTACGGCCTGAAAGTATGCCTGGGCGGTGGGTGAAAAAATAGAAGCAAAAACAAGTTTTATGGCATCCATAAGTTGTTTAAGCCTAACCTTAATATCAGGATGGTTGTTGGGAAGCAGGAATGTATCAAATATGCCGGCAAAGGGTTGCATCAATGAATCCTCAAACAGACTTGATGATCTTATTGCCAGTGGTTTATCGATAATGGTAAGATAAGTTCTGAGCCTTTTAATGAGTGTATCGGTGAGCTCACCGGCAACAAACATTTCCTGAATTTTTTTGTAATCCGTTTCACTGTAAATTTTATCAAACAGATTGTTCCTCTGTATAAACATCTCAAACTCTTCGGTCCCGATTATAGAAGTTTTGGGTGTTCGGATATTGATATCTGGAACTAATTCATCAAATGAAAAATTGTTGATGATCATATTGATAAATGCCAGCCCACGACCTTTACCACCCAGAGAACCCGGTGAAAGCCTTACCACATTGGTTTCGTCCGTTAAAGCCGACTCTTCATAATTTACAACCTTTCCTCTTTGTCTTTCCTGGATACACTTCTCAATTACATCCATCATATATTCCCTTACCCGACCAGGACAGTCAAAATCTTCTACCTTTAGGGGTTTAATTTTTTTAGCAATCTGAATTTCTCCCCTGGCCATAAGCCAGTGCGAAAAGTGGTTCTTGCGGGCATGGTATACAAGCGACTTTTCGGGTATGGATTTCAAATGGGTTTGAAACTCTTTCATGGAGCGTGCCACAGCAATTTCTTTGCGCCCTTCATCGTCGCGATAAACAAAATTGCCAAATCCAAGATAATAGTTGATAAAACTTTGAAGGTCCTGTTTTAGTGTTTCAGAGTTTTTATTAATAAAAGTTGCTTTCAGAAGATAGGCATTCTGCGCATTTTCTACATCCGATGATTGTAGTACAACTGGCAGGTCGGGCATCTGATCTCTTACATAGGCTGCCAGGTTTAAGCCTGCTTTGCTGTCGAGTTTACCTTCTTTTTCAAACTTCACATCAGATATAAGGCACAACAGGTTATCGCGGTACTGTTCGAAAAGAGTAAGTGCTTCGTTGTAATTGGATGCCAGCAACACTTTGGGCCTTACCCTCATTTTTAAAAGTTTGTACATTTCATCGGTGTGCACTTCTTCAATGAGTTGTCGGGTTTGTTCAATCACAATGGAATAGAGGATTGGCAGGTATCGGGAGTAATATCTGGCTGAATCCTCCACCAGAAGTATCACCCTTACCATACCAATATTGATATCGTTTTCTACATTCATGCGATCTTCAATGTATTTTACCATGGCCAGAAATACATTGGAGTCGCCGTTCCATACAAACACTTTATCTATATACTTGATGTTTTTGCTGCCATCTTCAAACAATCCGATATCACTGTTATTGTTTAAGAGTAGAAAAATCGGGATGTTAATATATATTTGCTTGATGATGCGACTGAGCTGAATTGGCGTGGTTTTATCAACTCCCATCATAACAATTACCATGTCATAATGCTTCTCCTGAAGTTTTTCAAGCGCTTCCTCAGGGGTAGAAACTCCCGTAATCCGGGGTGCTGACGATAGATTCAGCTGGTAATACTCTCCTCTTACCTGCTCAAAGAATCGTCCTTCCTGTTCAATGATATATGCATCGTATAAATTAGCCACCAGCAGAATTTCCCTTACTTTATATTGCATAAGGTCATGATAAATGTCGCGGTCAGAATTATGTTTTACAAGAAATTTCTGAAGCAATTGACGGCTCATGGCAGCATGAGATCGCTCAGGACTTGGACCTTCTTCTTTTTTCTGTGTTGCAGTTTTTTGCAGAAGCTCCTTGCCGATATATGTATTCAGGTAGCCTGAAATCAAACTGCTAAGGTTGTTAATAAGGTCACGCTCCTCCATCATAAAGGGGCCCTCATCGATATCGGGGTGCTTTGAAAGGTAGAATATCTCTATAAGACCATCTCTGCCATCAATAGTTTCGAAAGATTTTCTCTGGTACCATTCCGTTTCACGGAATTTACTGCTGCTATGTGCCACAATATTTCCGTATCTGATCCTTGCCACGGTATCTTCAGGATAATGCCAGGCCCCGGGCAGGACTTTGCATATCTCCTGAAATGTTAATTCGAGAGGATTATCCTGTTTTAGAATCCTGGTAGTTTGATTAATGGCACCCAACTCCTTAAGCCTTTCGCGCTTTTCCGAAAGAATTTTCTGTATTTCCTCTCTGCTTATGGCTATTTCTGGCAGGGGAGGAGTATCTCCAATTTTTTGTGGTTCCCTGGGTTTGGTTTCAGGTTTGGAGGCGGAATCTTTCATAATGTGTCGGATTGTATTTTGGGTATCCGAAAATACTAATTCTCGCTAAGAACTTTCTTTTTTTTGGGAAAAAGTTTTTTGGGGTCATTGGGGTATTGGGTTAATAGGTTATTAGGTTATTGGGTTAATGGGTTATTGGGTTAATGGGTTATTGGTTAATGGGTTATTGGTTAATGGGTTATTGGTTAATAGGTTATTAGGTTAATAGGTTATCGAATCAAAGCGGAGATACCGAAAGCCGGAGGTGATTCGGGATTAGGTTGCTGGTGAATTTGGAAAATGGGGAAGTGAAAAGTAAGGAAGTAGGAAAGTAAGAAAATGGGAAAGTAAGAGAGTAAGAAAATGGGAAAGTGAGAAAATGGGAAAATGGGAAAATGGGATGGCATCCCTTAAGTATGGTGAAGCTTTTGAAGTTTAAGAATTTACAGTGATTTATGACTTTTCTTAAAGGTTCATTCATGCGGGATGCAATCCCTTTAGAAGGTTAGAAAGCGATAAAGTGAGAGAGCAAAAGAACAGGAAAGATTGATTTTTTCAATAACAAAATTTTCCATATAAACAAGAGAAATGTAAAAAATATTTGTTTTGAAAATTTTTCATTATGGATATGTAAATGAATTAAAATTGTGCAAAGAATTAAACCAGTCAAATATGTTTATAACCTTTAAATTTTTTATCAGATGAACACACAGTTAAAAAAATTCATGGATTATGTAGTTGCAAAGAATCCTGCAGAACCCGAGTTTCACCAGGCGGTGGAAGAAGTAGCGGAAACCATTCTTCCGTTTCTGGATGAAAACCCCAAATACCTGGCTGCAAAGGTTTTTGAGCGCATGATCGAACCCGAAAGAATCATCATTTTCAGAGTGCCCTGGATTGATGACAAGGGAGAAGTACAGGTAAACCGGGGTTTCCGTATTGAAATGAATAGTGCCATTGGTCCCTATAAAGGAGGTTTGCGCTTTCACCCTACGGTAAATCTTGGTATCCTTAAATTTCTTGCATTTGAGCAGGTTTTCAAAAACAGTTTGACCTCACTGCCTATGGGTGGTGGTAAAGGTGGAAGTGATTTTGACCCCAAAGGAAAATCTGATAATGAAGTGATGCGCTTTTGCCAGAGTTTCATGACAGAACTTTCGCGTCATATCGGCCCTGATACCGATGTCCCTGCCGGTGATGTGGGAGTTGGAGGAAGAGAAATCGGCTTTATGTTTGGCCAATACAAACGAATTCGCAATGAGTTTACCGGAGTCCTTACCGGAAAAGGCCGCGAATATGGCGGAAGTTTAATCCGTCCTGAAGCTACTGGTTATGGTTGTGTTTATTTTGCACAGGAAATGCTATCTACCATCAATGAAGGATTTAAAGGGAAAGTGGTTGCCGTAAGCGGTTCAGGTAATGTTGCTCAGTTTGCTACAGAAAAAGTTATTGAACTGGGTGGCAAAGTGGTTACCTTATCTGATTCAAGCGGTTATATTTATGATAAGGATGGCATTGACGCTGAAAAGCTTGCCTACGTTATGGAACTTAAAAACCTTAAAAGAGGCCGGATAAGTGAGTATGCTGATCGCTACGGTTGTAAATACGTAGAAGGAGTAAGCCGGCCATGGAACGAAAAAGTTGATATTGCATTGCCATGTGCATTTGAAAACGAGATTAATGGCAAGGAAGCCCAGACACTGGTTGCTAACGGGTGTATTTGTGTTAGCGAAGGAGCCAATATGCCCTCAACACCTGAAGCAGTTGAAGTTTACCTCAAGAATAAAATCCTTTATGGTCCAGGAAAAGCCGCCAATGCCGGTGGTGTGGCAACATCAGGACTGGAAATGAGCCAGAACTCACTCAGGCTTTCATGGACACGTGAAGAGGTTGACCAAAGATTGCATAATATCATGGTAAATATTCATAAAACCTGTGTTGAATATGGTAAAGAAGGCGATTTTATTAATTACGTTAAAGGAGCCAATATCGGTGGATTTGTTAAAGTTGCCGATGCCATGATGGCGCAAGGTTTCGTATAAAGTTTGTTTTTAGTTTGTAGTATGGGTAGGGTGTCCGGGCTTTTGGGTCTGGATGCCCTATTTTGTTAATTGAGGAGACCGGAAAACGGAAAACGGAGGCTGTAGACGTAAAGATCCGAAATTCGAAGCTCGAAGTACGAAACGTTCCTTAAGCGATCTCAGAGAAGCTATATCGGTAATCTGTAATCGGTGATGTGTGAAGGGTTTTAAAACTTTAAAACTTTAAAACTTTTCCACTTTTCCACTTTTCCACCCATCAACCCATCAACCCACCAACTACTTAACCCTGCCATGATATTTCTTCAGATAGTACTTGCAGAAAGAGTGAAACAGGTTGATGTCGTCTTTTTTCATAAGCATAAGACGCTCCATGATGCGGGGATATATAAGATTTTCGGGTTGCATATCCACATCGGCAAGGATCTGGCGGGCTTTATTGCGAATAATAGGAAGTTCTGATTCAACAGGAGGATGCAGGGTTTTCTTTTTCCATGTTAAAGTTACCTTACTCAGGTATGTAGCATAAACCATAACTGATTGTGCCAGGTTGAGCGACGGATATTTTCTGTACATGGGTATAGTGGAAAGCAGATGACATTGCGCCAGTTGTTCGTTACTTAATCCCGATTCTTCACCACCGAAAACTATTGCTACATTTTTGATGGCATCTTCCTTATCAAGAATGATTTTGGGTAGATTTTCAACCGGGTAGTAAGTTTCGGCCACACTTCTTTTTTTGGCTGTTGAGCCAATAACCAAATCTATGCCTGCAATGGCATCAGGAAGTTTACGGAATATTAAAGCTTTTTCCAGAATGTCGTTTGATCCATGCGCGGTTGCACGTGCTCTTTCGCCTAAATGATCAGCAACCGGATTAACAAGACATAGTTTTGAGATGCCCATGGTTTTGATGGCACGTGCCGCTGCCCCAATATTTTCCTCACGTGCAGCATCAACCAAAATAAAAACTACTCCCCTCATTGACATTTTCCTTTTAAAGCCCTTTCTAAATTAAGAAAATCCCGAATAATCATCCGGGATTTCACTTTGTACAATTTTTCAATTACTCAACTTCCCAATCTTTAAATATCTAAACTACTAAACTTCTCAACCTCTCAACTTTGATTTTAACTTTAATCAATCTTTACTCCTTAATAAACTTAAGATATCTGTCGCGAATGGCTTTGAGTTTTTCAATTGTCAGATTTTCGCGATAAATGCGTACTAGTTCTACAATTTTACCTTGTTCCATAAATGCAGCCCTTGCAGCATCAAAGAATATGAGAGATGTATCATATTTAACCTCGGTAGTGATTTTTTTAAACTCTTCCCAGTCAACATATCGGGGAATAATAAAAAAGCCACGGTGTACTGTATCTTTATCGAGGTAAATTCCTTCTTCTAAAGGGTTCAAATGGAGAAACTTGTTGAGTTGAATAAGCCCCATTTGGTTTTGGATCTTACGGGTTCCTTTTTTCGGTTTTATACCCATTTTTTCGAACATGGTCTGTACGGTAGTAATCTGGTTATACTGCCCCAGGTTAAGCATTCTGATAACAGGGTAGCTTTCATTGAGAATATGGATTTGTCCGGCAGCGCCATCAATATTTTCGTTACAGTTCTGGCGGATGTATTCAAGGGTACGTGTAAGATGTTCCATTGTATAATGGCGCTCAAGAAACCAATACAAATACATAGGTTTACTGGTTTTAGGCTGATCAGCATAATACCCGAAAAAAGGAGAAACTGCCTCAAGAATACAGATATTAAGATTAAGGTTGATATCTGTAATACATGAAAGTGGTTCTTCCTTGGTTATCCATCCAAAGCGTTCAATAACAAGGTCTGTGGTTTTTTCTTTCATAGCTTCCATGGGTGACAAGTTTTATGTATGTCTATAAAATTAATGTATTTCAAAATAAAAACAAAAGGCTCCCCGGAAAATGATTTTGTTTTTCCTGGAAGCCAGATTCAAATTGCGAAATATTTATTTACTATTTCTGCTGGTGCAAATGCACATCCATTTGCGGGAAAGGAATATTGAGTCCTTCTTTAGCGAATGTTTTGTAAACTTTTTCATTCATATCAAAGAAAACGCCCCAGAAATCACCTGAATTGGCCCAGGCTCTTACGGTTATATTTACGCTGCTGTCGCCAAGTTCGCCAAGTGCAACAAATGGCTCAGGATCTTTAAGGATTCTTTCATCATCATTAATCAGTTTGAGAAGCACCTGTTTGGCCTTATCGTAATCATCGCCGTATGCAATTCCAAATGACCAGTCGGCCCGTCGGATGGGTTTAGCTGAGAAGTTGGTAAGTGAATTGGTTGCCAAACCTGAGTTGGGAATAATTATGGTTACGTTTTGAGGGGTTTTAAGAAAGGTTACAAATATCTGGATCTCTTCAACCGTGCCGGAGTATCCTTCAGCAGTAATAAAATCGCCTACTTTGAAAGGCTTGAAGATTAACAGGATTACACCGCCGGCAAAATTCTGCAGTGTACCCGATAAAGCCAAACCTACAGCGAGACCGGCGGCACCCAAAATGGCAACAAAGGATGTTACCGCAACGCCAACCATACTCATCACACTGATAAAAAGCAATACTTTCAGTAAAATGGCTATCATGCTTGACAGGAAGCCGCGAAGCGATGGATCCATTTCACGTTTATCAAAAGAGTTTTTTATCATCCGGGTAATCCGTCCTATGATCCACAAACCTATAATAAGAACTATAATTGCTCCTATTAATCTGGGTCCGTAATTCACCACAAAATCCACTAACTTGTCTTGTAAGTTTTCCATAATTATTTGGTTTAGGTTAATAATACGTATATCAATTATATACAAATTTAACTAAATATGAGTTTAATCGTAAGAATCAGTCTTGATTTTTTGTGATTTAACCGAATTTTTTTCTAAAAAAAAAGACCATTCGGCATCCGAATGGTCTTTTTTGACATTATTTTGCTTATATCAGCAAATACTGAAGTTTTATGAAATATCAGTCGCCTTCATAAAGCTTTACGTTATCAACTCTGAAGGTACCTGTATTTCCCTGAGGGGCAGCACTTACATATTTCCATGCAATATGCACTATTCCAGAATAAGAAGAAAGATCAATAAGGCCTGAATGTATCCATGCATTATCTGCATCACTTTGTCCTGCTAAAACAGCATCAAGTGTTTGCCAGTCAGCATTAGTAACATTTTCCCCATCAAAGTTTGTTGAAATATGCAGGCTGAAACCATCGTGTGTATAAAAAGCTTTGGCCGACTCAAACTCAAAAGTTGGATTGGTCATGGCATCTAAATCAATAGGCGGAGTAATCATCCACATGATGTTTTGCGCGTCAGCTGAATTAAATGCTGTTGCCTGTGCATAATGATTGTTCTGGAAGGTTCGACAAATCCAGTTTCTTGAGCCGGCTTCTGCATATGCTGTCCAGCCATAATTTTCAATAATACTGTGATCAGGATAAGATTGAAAATCTTCATCAATAAATGTAACCGGATCGGGCAAATCAGGTTCATCATCTTCGAGCCAGTAATCTGATGTACCTGTCATTCCCGGGACACCAAAATAAGAAGACAAATTTCCTTTAAGTTTGGCAAAAGCTCCAAGTCTTTGCTGATTGTCTACCAGGTTGAGTGCAGCACGGGGGCCTGTTCCAAAAAGCAATTGTACAATAAGAGCATTGTCCATATTTGTTTCACCAGGTGAGTCTGCAATGATAATGTTTGAATTGGTTCTAAAAGGTGGATTGAAATTAGGTGCGAACGGATCTACATCGGTTTCCATTACACCGATAATGTATCCCTGCACCCAAACATCATCACCCGTATTGTTATTATAAGCATAAACAACATCATAAGGGTCTTCAAATGTTCCTGAACCGGATCCACCCGGGTCGTATTCATCTACAAATTCAAGGTCATCAAGGTTTCTTAACAACAATTGCACCTGGTTAAAGATAGATGCAATAACTGTAATATTATATATACCAGGTGTAACAGGTGTGCCGGCAAAACTGGCATAAGGATAAGTATACATATTTGCCTGTCCGGTTCCATCACTTACTGCAATGTTACCACTGAAGGTTCCGGTTGGTGGAATTACAACATTTTCGATTCTTATGAGTGTTGACTCATAATCAGTAAAATTGGCATTAAGTTCAGCAATGGTAATTAATGTGGGTTCAGGTAAGATGCCATCGTCGATGATTACTCCGCTGCTTAGCGGAATGTCGCTTATCTGTAATAACTCGTTAAAGCGAGATAAGGGAAGATTGCCAGCCACAATCCTGATTTGTGTTCCCATATTAAAACTATGGAAAGCCTCAAATCTGAGGGTAATTCCATCACCGTTTTCGTCCATCAGGTAGAGGTTTTGCCCGGGATGATTGTCGTGCTCACGGTCAGAAATAACCACTCCCTCCAGAATACTGTTTGCAGGTATTGTGGTAGCTCCCTGGTTATGCAACTCTTTAATTTCTGCAATGGTTAAAACATCCATACCATCGCCCGGTAGCGGGCATCTTTCACCATCAAGTGTTAACTCATCGATGTTGCGTACAAGCAACTGCCAAACATCACGATACTGACTCACAATACCAATAAAATCACCTTTCCCTTCAGGTAGTTTTTCATTGGCAAAATCGGCATATCCACTGGTTCTTACAATAATAGTGTTAAGATCGCAATCCTGCAGGGTACGGCTAACATTTTGCAGGTTTATACCATCTGCCCATGTTGAGTCGATTTCACTTTCAATAAACTGTACATTTTCCAGTTTTACCAGCTTTGCCTGGTAACCACCTGCCTTAATTTCATTGATGGTAACCACTTCGGGTTCAATAAATCTTTCCGATGCCTGTTTTACTATCTGTTTGGTGCCATCAACCGAATCGAGCTGCAACATATTGTTGAAATAACTGATTGATGAACCATCGAGCGAAAGACGAATGGAATCGCCCACTGAAAGATCGGCACTCACAGCCATACGCAGATTAACAGCACCGTTAGGATCCTGAATGTATGCCTGGCGGTAAATATTGCCATTTTGCTCATCCATGGTTACGGTAGCAAAAAGATGCTTGTCTGTACCGTGAAAGGTATAAGTTTCACCCGACACGATCATTTCCCTTATTTCGCCAAGGGTTATAATGTTATCGGGATTTATAGTTGCTATGGGAGGTATATCGGTATCTTCTTTCTCACAATTGGTAAACAAAACTGCAAGCAAAAGAAATATTGCTCCTCCTTTTAAAAATCTGAATTTATTCATAGGATTATTTTTTTCAATTTGTGTTAATCCGTTATAACCTTAATCAATATCGTCGAGGTTTCTTATAAAAATCTGTGGTGAATTAAATACAGTTACTACTGCAGTAATACTTACGGCCTCGGTTGGAACCTGACTTCCTGCAAAAGTAGCATCGTCGCGGGTAAACATGGTAATAGTGCCTGTACCGTCATTTACTGTTCTTTCGCCCTGATAATTGCTACCACCGGAAATTGTGGCATTTACAATGTGGACAAGCGTGGATTCAAATGTATCCATATAATCGAGTAAATTTTCAATGGTTGTTTCAACGGGTTCAACAGATACACCAGTTTGCAAAAGACTGGCATTCCCATTTGGAACATTGTTTATTTGCAGCAAGTTATTAAATAATGAAAGCTCAGCAGTACCCACATGAACCCTTACTTTATCTCCAAGGCTCAGGTCATGATTGTTTGAAAATCTAAGCATAATTCCAGCGGTTTCATCCTGAATAACAGCGTTACGTAGGGTCGTGTTTCCATTATCTTTATCAGAAATAATAACTCCTTCAATACTAAAGCCTGCGGGCACTGAGTTGGCACCATCGTTGAAAAGATCTCTGATTTCTGCAATGGTAATCAGGTCAGTTTCACCCGGGTCATATTCATCTACAAACTCGAGATCGTCAAGATTCCTGAGCAACAGCTGCATTTGATTGAAGAAAGATGCAATTACTGTAATATTATAAATACCCGGGGTTACAGGTGTATTTTGAAAGCTTGCATAAGGATATGTATACATTATGGCTTCACCTGTATTATCGCTAATAGTAATATTTCCGCTGAAGGTGCCGGCAGGTGGAATCACAACATTTTCAATCCTTACAAGAGTTGATTCGAAATCGTTGAAATTTGTTTTCAGATTGTCAATAGTTGTAGTTGTAGGTTCTGGCAAAATACCATCTCCCAGCAAAATACCATTACCCACAGGAATTTCTCCTATCTGCAGCAATCCGTTGAAACGGGAAATGGGAATAGTTCCGGCAATAATCCTGATCTGTTCACCAAGATTAAAATCATGAAATTGATTAAACCTGAGAGTAACTCCATCACCGTTTTCATCCATCAGATAAAGATTTTGGCCGGGATGATTATCATGCTCCCGATCAGAAATAACTACACCATCCAATCTTCTGTTGGGAGGTATTGTTGTTGTTCCCTGGCTGAACAGTTCTTTGATTTCGGCAATAGTTATGGGGTCCATATCTTCGCCTGGGGTAGGACATCTTTCACCATCCATCTTTATTTCATCGAAACTCCTGATAAATAGTTGCCTGTCATCCCTGAACTGCGCCAGTACTGCAACAAGGCTTCCCTTACCCTCAGGTAAAAGTTCATCAGCAAAATTGGCATAACCACTGGTACGCACAATGATTTGATTGCCATCACAATCGCGCAGCATACGGTTTCTTGCAAGCAGATTGTCAGCATCGGCAAAGGTCTGCCCCAGTTCATTGGCCTGGAATTCCACATTTTCAAGCTTAACCAGTTTCGCCTGGTACCCGGGATTGGATAACAACGTATTGATATTTACCACCTCGGGTTCAAAATCAACCATTGTTCTGAGTTTAACGATATTGTTACCCACGTGCGCCGAATCAATCTGGAGCATATTCTCAAATGAGCTTAATACGGTTCCTCTCAGATTCAACCTGAGCGAGTCACCCTGATACAAACCACCGGGTGATGTCAGCCTGAGGTTGATAGC
>SKSE01000215.1 GCA_007118135.1 Bacteroidales bacterium
CCCGTACTATCTGAATCCAGGCCAATCGGCCAATCAACAGTAAGGTAAAAAGCACTGTAAGAATAAAGACTGCAATTAACCTTGTTCTTACTGTTGACCGGCTTACGGCAAAATCAGCCATCAAGGTCACTCTCCTAACCGGCTGTCATCTTCACGCCCTGCTGTGATAATTCTTAGCTGCCCTATTTCGGGATCAACCATTCCCAGTTCATCCCTGGCAATTTGTTCGATTCGGCTGATTGAGCTCAGCTCTGCCACCTGCAGCTCCAAAATACGTAAATTGCCCTGGATTTGCGCAAGCTCAGCCCTGGTGCTGCCAAGATTGTAATTCATGATTACAAGAGATGAATACTGGGCTACGACCACAAGACTAAGAAAGAAACAAGCTGTTAGACTAAACAGCAGTTTGACTTTTCTCTGTTTACGCTCGGGTTGGTTACCGGTAAATGATCTTTTATCCTGACCGGTGAGAGCGATATTGCTACTTGCCCTAGCAATTTTCCTTGCCTGCTGCATTATACTCACCTGCCTTTAATATTTACTATCATAGAGATTCAACTGCCCTAAGCCTGGCGCTGCGTGCCCTGTGATTTTTTGCTATTTCTGCTTCTGAGGGCTTTTTCGCCCCTGGCGTAAGAATTTTTATAATTGCATGTTTTTCGCATATGCAGGGCATATTGGTCGGGCAGCCGCAGCGCCCTGACTGCTCTATGAAAAATCTTTTAACAAGTCGGTCTTCCAGGGAATGGTAAGCTATGACACAAAGCCTGCCACCAGTATGAAGACTGTCAAGAGCCTGGGGTAAAAATTCTTTAATATTGTCAAGTTCCGTATTAACAGCCAACCTGAGCGCCTGAAATACTTTTCTTGAAGGATGGCCGCCGGTTCGCCGGTAGCGCGCCGGTATTGCCTCTTTTACCAGCTCAGCCAGCTGTTTGCTGTTTTTAATCGGGCCGGATTTTTCCCGCTCCGCGACTATCCTGGCGGCAATTCTTTTCGACCATCTTTCTTCACCGTAGGCATAAAAGACCTCGGTGAGATCTTCTACCGTATATTCATTAATAATCTTTTCTGCTGTCAAAGAGCGCCTGCGGTCCATCCGCATATCCAAATCACCTTCATGGTGATAGGAAAAACCTCTTTTCGGGTCCATCAGCTGCAGGGTTGATGCGCCAAGGTCAATCAATATCCCGTTAACTTTCGGATAACCTTTTTCTTCAAGGACCTGCTTTATATTCGTATAGCTGGAATGAACAAGAATAGTACTTTTCTCATATTCTTTCAGCCTCTTCTGCGCCCTGGCTAAAGCCTCCTCATCCCAGTCAATCCCAATTAAAAGACTATTTTCCGACATGTTTTCCAATATCGCTGCGGCATGCCCCCCGTCACCCAGGGTAGCGTCAACAAAAACTCCGCCTTTACTGCAATTGAGGTAATGGAGCACTTCTTTTTCCATCACCGGTTGATGCATTTCGACCATTATGAAACACCGCTTTAGATATCAAAATCGACCAGCTTTTCAGCAAGCTCCTCATAATTATCATTAGCTTCGCCGAAATAATTTTTCCAGGAGCTTTCACTCCATATTTCAACACGACCGGAAACACCGATAAAGACAACTTCTTTTTCAATACCGGCATAATCACGCAGATTTTGGGGAATTAGCACACGACCCTGCTTGTCGGCTTCCACTTCCATGGCTCCCGAGAAAAAGAGCCTTGAAAAAGCCCGCGAGTCTTTCTTTGTGAAGGGTAACTGTTTCATTTTCTGTTCAAGGCGAACCCATTCAGATGAAGGATATACAAAGAGGCATTGATCAAGTCCCCTGGTAATAACAAAAGAGTCACCAAGACCATCACGAAGCCGCGAAGGAATGATCACCCTTCCCTTGCCGTCCAGGGTATGTTGAAATTCGCCTGTGAACATCTGTTCGCCTCCATGTGGACCGATTACACCCACTTTTCACCACTTTACACCACTTTTCTCTATATTTCAACCCCTTTACCCAATTTCCTGCAAACTTTTTTAAAAAAATATAAAAAAAAGAGGAAATTTATCGTACAATATCCCCTTATTTACATTTAATTCCATTAAATTAGGCTTACAATTGGATGATGATTACCTGAGGTATTCAAGAAAGGTTGTGGCAATGGCAAAATAGATCAACAGGCCTGTTACATCCTTGATGGTGGTAACGAACGGCCCGGCTGTAATGGCGGGATCAATATTAATCTTACTGCAAAGGAGGGGAACCAGGGTTCCGATTAATGCTGCTACACTGATAGTGCCCAGCATTGAAATACCAACAACCAAACCTAAATAGGGATTGCCCTGCCAGAGGTAAGCAGTTACAGATATTAACAATCCACATAGAACGCCCATTACTATACCGATTCGGATTTCCCGGAAGAAATATGGCCATACTTCCGCCTTTTCAATTTCCCCGGTTGCCAGGCCGCGAACAAAAATCGTGGAAGACTGGGTACCCACGTTACCACCCATATCCATGATAACGGGGATAAAAACAGCAAGCATGACAATAGCCTCCAGGGTGCTCTCAAAACCGCCGATAACACTACCGGATAGGATACCGCCCGCCATGCTAATAAATAGCCATGGCAGCCGCAAACGTACAACTTTACCGACAGATGCCTTGGTCAGCTCCATCCCTTCTACTTCGCTCGCCCCTGCCAGGCGGTAGATATCTTCTGTCGCCTCTTGCTCCATAACGTCTATAACATCATCGACTGTAATAATACCGAGCATTCTATCCTCATCGTCAATTACAGGAACAGCCAGCAGATCGTATTTAGAAACTACCCGGGCAACTTCTTCCTGGTCAAGAGCGGCGTTCACACTGATTACATTCCGACGCATGATGCTTTTAAGCAGGGTTCCGTCAGATGCGGCTATAAGATCTCGCAGGGAAAGAACACCGATCAAGCGGCCTTCCTGATCAACAACAAATACATAATATATTGTCTCAGCTTCAGGGGCAATTTCCCTGAGCCTGCTAATCGCTTCTTCAACGGGAATATCTTCCGGAAGGGATATATACTCGGTGGTCATAATGCCACCGGCGCTTTCTTCCGGGTATTTTAAAAGATCGCCAAAATCAGCCTGTTCTTCGTCTTCCTTGATAATCTCAAGTATTTCCTGGGCTTCTTCGGAGGAAAGTTCACCAATCAGGTCAGCAGCATCATCAGAGGCCAGGGTTTTAACAATGGTTACGGCCCGGTCTTTGTCCATTAGCCTGAGGATTTCAGCCTGTTCGAAGTCTTCCATTTCCTCGAAGAGCAGGGCAGCATCATCTTCAGACAGCTTTTCCATGAGCTGAGCTTGTTCTTCGATTTCCAGCTCTTCAACCAGGTCAAGCAGGTCACCGGGGTGAGCTCCGGCTTTCAGTTCCCTGCTGATTAAGAGATAGATGTGTTCAATGGACAACTTCCTCACCTCCAGGGCCAAAATTATTAAGCATGGCGATTGACCACTAATTATTATAGCACGCAAAAAAGCAATAAAAAACCCCGCTGTGCCGTGGACCGTTGTTTTGAACTGTTCCCCCGAAAGGTGGGTACCCTCTCAGCTGTTTTACAGGTCCTCTTTACAAAGGCTGCTACGCCGCAGCTGAAGGGC
>SKSE01000056.1 GCA_007118135.1 Bacteroidales bacterium
GATTATTCAACCCGGGGGGTGGAATTTATTACCGGGGGTGTTGAAGCAATTGATCAGTGGGAATCTTTTCCTGTTCTTGGTTCTGAAAGTGAGCTGGCTGCAGAAGAGCCATACTGGTGGACTCTCCCGGATGGTAAAAGCCTGATGGCTCTTTTCAGGGATAACCGCAGGAGCGGGTACCTGTACCGTTCATTTTCAATTGATAATGGTCGTAACTGGAGCCGACCCGTTCAAACAGATTTTCCTGATGCCCGTTCAAAGTTCAACGGTCTCCGGTTAAGTGACGGAAGGTATGTTCTGGTTTCCAATCCTCATCCAAGAAAAAGAGATCCGCTTACAATATCCATTAGTGACGATGGAATGGTTTTCACCAAAATGGGTTACCTCGTTGGGGGACGTCATATTGATTATCCTCATGTAATTGAACATGATGGGTTTCTGTATATTGCCTTTGCAGGTTCTGCAAAGCAGATGATAGAGGTGCTTAAGATAAGGATTGCAGAGTTGGATTCAGTATTTAGTAATTTTTCTTATCAGGCTGTTTCCCAGCCGGAAGTAAAAACAAATTCGGTTGGGATGGAACTGGTTAAAATTAACTCCGGATCTTTTATTATGGGCTCAGAGGAAGGGGAATATGATGAAAAACCTGTAAGAAAGGTTAACATTTCCAATCCCTTTTATATGAGTTCTACGCCGGTAACAAATGTCCAGTATGAACAATTTGACCCGCATCACAGAATGCTGAGGGGAAAGCGGGGACTTTCGAATGAAGATAACGAAGCCGTTGTTTATGTTAGCTGGTATGATGCGGTAGCGTTCACCGAATGGTTAAGCATAAAAGAAGGGAAACCTTACCGGCTTCCTACCGAAGCGGAATGGGAATATGCTTGCAGGGCAGGAACGGAAACCCTTTATAATACAGGCGACAGTCTGCCTGTTATCTATCACCTGAATCAAAGGAATGTATGGTACCCGAAAGAGGTTCCGTTAACCGTAGGAAAAACTCCCCCAAATCCATGGGGTTTGTATAATATGCATGGGCTGGTTGAAGAATGGTGCCTGGATTGGTATGGGCCTTATACAGGTGATGAGCTCATTGATCCGTTTGCTTATCATGATAGTGATTTCAGGGTCACCAGGGGTGGCAGTCACAATACCGACCCTGTTTTTTTGAGAAGTGCCAACAGAATGGGGATGATACCGGAGAATAAACATTTCCTTACCGGCTTCCGGGTAGTTCAGGCTGAAATGCCGGCCAGGCTGACAGTGGAAAGGGGAGATGTAAAAAAATGGGCTGAACAGGTGATCCAGTCTCCGTCTGACTGGACCTCCCGCATTGATATGGATGAACCCTATTTCAGTGAACCGATATATTTTCAGAAAATTCCTTACGGTTCAGATGGACCACTTTATTCGCAGCATAATCACTGCCCTGATATTACACCTCTTCCTAATGGAGACCTTTTTGCTACATGGTATACAACTGTTACCGAACAGGGACGGGAACTGGCGGTAGCTGCAAGCCGGTTAAGGAGTGGAGCAGATGAGTGGGATGAACCGGACCTGTTTTACAAAGTACCCGACAGGAATATGCACGCCACCTCAATATTGTGGGATCGTTCAGGAGACCGGATTTACCATTTCCAGGGCATGGCGGTCAGCTATGGCTGGGGAGATCTTGCTCTGTTTATGAGAACCAGTGAGGATAATGGGTTGACCTGGTCGAAACCTCACTGGATCAATCATGAGCATGGTTTGCGGAATATGCCCATTGCCGGTGCTTTTAAAACATCTGAAGGAGCTATCATTGTGCCCTGCGATGCCGTTACCGGAATGGAAGGAGGTTCCGCCATTCATATCAGCATCGATAATGGTATCACATGGAATGATCCGGGGGCAGGAACTCCGCGACCGGAATTTGATGAAGGAAAAACCGGTGGCACAATAGCAGGAATTCATGCAGGATTGGTTGAACTCAAAGACGGGTCATTGATGGCATTGGGCAGGGGTAATAACATTAATGGATATATGCCAATGAGCATATCTGAAGACATGGGTAGATCGTGGACCTACTCGGCCAGTCCTTTTCCCCCGATTGGCGGTGGTCAGAGACTGGTCTTGATGAGGCTTAAGGAAGGCCCGCTTTTTTTTGCTTCCTTCACAGGCCTTCATGATGATGAAAAGGGAATGGAATTTACGGATAAAGAAGGGAATAAATACACAGGTTACGGATTATTTGTGGCCCTTTCTTATGATGAAGGAAAAACATGGCCTGTAAGAAAACTTGTAACACCAGGCGAAGGAGAGTTTGATGGAGGCGCGTGGACAGGAGAATTCGTAACAGACGATGCCCGGGCAGAACCCCGGGGTTACCTGGCTGCTACACAATCTCCTGATAATATTATTCATCTGATCTCCAGCAGGCTGCATTACAGATTTAATCTTGCCTGGATTGAAGAGTGAGAATTATTGCAAAACAGGGATTTAACAGCATTTGAGGCGTATTTAACCCGGGTTCAAAGGGTGAAATTGCCAGCTTGAGCTACAGTCTTAGAATCGAGTTGATTGAACGCACATGTTATTTTGTTAAAGGGCGAGTGCCGGTTCTGGCCGGGATAACCGATTCCGATTTTTCAGAAAGCCTTAATCTGGCCAGGGTAGCAGCAGAAAGCGGTGCAGATGCAGTTAAGAATTTACTTAAGGAGTTGGATTATTTGAAATTGATGTAAATAATATTAAATACATGGATAACAGAAGAAGCTTTTTAAAAAGGATCTCACTACTTATTTCTGGTAACCTCTTTGCTCCGGTTATCTATTCAAATTTCAAACCCAGTGAATACCTGCAAGGAATTAAGTTACGAAGTACCAGCCAGATTATTGATTCCGGTTTATTATCCGGTTATGTCAATGATTTTAACCGCTTGGACGATGAGATTTACAAGCAGTCTTTTCCTAATTCCATGGCATTGGACTTCCTGCAAAACAATATACCACTGTTCGAATGTCCTGATAAGGAAATAGAAAAGACATATTATTTCCGTTGGTGGGCTTTCAGGAAGCATCTCCGGCATACAGAAGACGGGTGGGTTATTACTGAGTTTTTGCCAGAGATGGGGCATGCCGGAAAGCACAACACAATATCCTGTCCGGCCGGTCATCAGTTCAGAGAAGGAAGATGGCTTCATTCACAAAAATTTCTTGATGACTATGCCGTATTCTGGTTCCGGAAAGGGGGCAATATTCGCAGCTATAGTTTCTGGGTAGCAGATTCGGTTTTTGAATATTCGAAGGTTACAGGAGATTTTTCACTTGCCAGGGAGTTGTTGCCGGATATGGTTGAAAACTATATGGAATGGGAAAAATCCAGGCTCGATCCGAACGGATTGTACTGGCAGATTGATGTTAGGGATGGAATGGAGGTGAGCATAAGCGGAAGCGGTTACCGGGCAACCATCAACAGTTATCAGTATGGAGATGCCATAGCTATCGCAAAGATTGCAGAAATTTCAGGGCTTTATGATCTGGCGGGCAGGTTTCGTCAGAAAGCAGCCGGCATACGACATCTGTTAAATAAGTATTTGTGGGATGATACTTCGGCTTTTTATAAGGTTGGAATACGCACCACAGAGCAGGATCCAATGCCTGCAGGAATTTTGTCATGGAGAGTTAACAATGATGCGGAGCTTACACAGAAAGCACTACCCTCGTCTTCCCATTCGGCAGATGAAGAGGGTCTCAATGCCCTGAAAAATAATCAGGATCCAGCATCATCGGGCGATACATCAGTATCCAGGATGACACTTTTTCCCCGGAAAGGGGAGGCAGAATGGGTTCAATATGATTTTGAGAAGCCTGTTGATGTTAACAGTTTGCAGGTTTACTGGGCCCAGGATGAAAATCACACTTTACCACGTGAATGGCGGGCATTTTACCGTAGGGATAACGATTGGCATCCGGTTCCTGCAAGAGTTCGTAACAGGGTAGGGGCCAATAGTTTCATTTCTTTGCCCATGGATCAGATTACCACAACTGGTCTCAGATTGGAGGTTGTATGCCAGGGTACTATTCCGGTTATCGAAAACCATGGACTGCATCTTACTGATGTAAGGGAATTGCATGGCTATACTCCCTGGTATTTTGAAAGGCTTGCTGAAGATAGAATGGCAGTAGCATGGCAGCAATTAATGGACGAGGATGGTTTTTATGCCCCATTTGGTCCAACTACTGCAGAGCAAAGACACCGGGGGTTTAAGGTTTCGTACATCGGTCATCCATGTCAATGGAACGGTCCGAGCTGGCCCTTTTCAACAGCCATAACACTTACGGCATTGGCTAATCTGCTGAATAGCAAACCACAATCTTATATCACTAAAGCAGATTATCTCAAGGTTTTAAGGAATTATGCCTTAAGTCACCGGATTATCAATGATGGTCAAAAGAAGTGCTGGATTGATGAAAACCTGAATCCCTTTACAGGAGACTGGATAAGCCGGACTATGTTACAGCGCTGGGGTCAGAAACCTGTTGAACGGGGGAAAGATTACCTTCATTCGTCATTTTGTGATTTGATTATTAGCGGGTTAATAGGAGTAAGGCCGCAACCTGACAGCAGGGTTGTTGTAAATCCGCTGGTGCCTGATGATTCATGGGACTGGTTTTGCCTCGACCGTGTTCCTTACCATGACAGAATGCTTACCATTATTTGGGATAAGGAGGGTAACCGGTATGGCAGGGGTAAAGGGTTGACCATAATGGCAGATGGAGAGATAATTGCAAGTTCCAGGGAGCTCCGGAGGCTGGATGTAAACTTACCCGGGTAACACTATAACCCATGGTACATTAATTTTTAGGTTATATCCAATGCCGTTACATTGCAAATGATCGTGGATCCGTAACTAAACAACAAGATATGAGAAGTCAAATCACAATCCTGTTAACTCTTGCTATTTGTTTGGTGGCATCTGATCCGGTAATCACCGGTCAGGAATTTAAGCGCTTAACGATCAGTAATCAGGAATTGCAAGGTAATCCGGGGTTTACCAGACCCGGAGTTAATTGCAAAGGAGTGAATTTAGGAAGTAATGGTCAGTCAGACACAAATATATCGTACGAAGAACCTGATGAACCAGATCAGCATCTTGTTGCCAGATGGTGCTTTGAAAGTGGTCTAACTCCCCTGGATGACAGTTCCCCAGCAGGACTGAATAATAAATTGAGTGTTTCGGGCAATATCCGTTTTGAGGATGGTATTGCTAAGTTTCCTTTCAGGGAAAACGGGGCAGGTCTGAAGACTTCTTCAGGTCTGCAAATGCCTCCGGGGTCTGCTATGACATTATGGGTCCGCTTTAAGGTGAGTCAGGCGCCTTCTGACACCATATGGCTTCTTGATAAGGGTTTTTTCACAACTCGTAACCGGTCACTTGGCATCTATTTAGCTCCTGATAGGACAGTGGACTACCGGATGATTGTCGGCACTAAATTTTCGGATGATGGTTTCAGATCAAAAAGTTTTACTGAAGTGGATACTTCTGAGAATCCTCCGGCAGGTTTATGGATACAAGTCGCGCTTGTAATTGATAAACAAGAAAATTTGATGAACGGCAGATTGTATTATCGCACCGAGCATACCAATATGCCTAATCATTGGAATTTACTTGGTATATACTGTAATATGGGGAATATATTCCGTTCTGATGCCAGCCTTTTTATTGGTAACAATCCTGAGCTTAAGCAATTATCATCGGAATTATGGATTGATGAGTTAAGAATTTATGACTGTGCCTTCTCTATAGATGAGCTTTTTAATATATGGCCTGTATTGGGAGCATATCCCGAAATATCAGGAAAGGTGCCCGGTTCGGTAGTTGATTACCTTCCTTCTGAATCAGGCTTTTACCTTGGATCACCTTCAATTATCATTATGCCTGACGGAAGCTATGTTGCCAAGGCTGATGAATTTGGCCGGTCAGCAGAAGGAGCCATTACCAGGGTGTATCGATCGCTTGATAATGGTAAGACCTGGAAGATGATCACACGCGTTGATGGTATGTTCTGGTCTAATCTTTTTTACCATGATGGGGCACTCTATATGATGGGAACAAATATGGGGCACGGAAGCGGACAATGTATCATCCGCAGATCGGAGGATGCTGGTTTTACCTGGACAGTCCCAAAAGATGAGAACAGTGGAATTCTTTTACCTGATATTCCCTACCATACAGCACCTATGCCAATGGTAATCCATAATGGCCGTATATGGAGAAGCATGGAGGATGAAAAAGGGAAGCCCTATAATCATTGGGGACCAAGATTCAGGGCTTTCATGATGAGTGCACCTTTGGATTCGGACCTGCTTAAGGCCTCAAGCTGGACATCCTCTGTACGACTTAATTATAATCCGGAATGGCTGGACGGGCGGTTCAGGGGATGGCTTGAGGGGAATGCAGTTGTTGATCCTGAGGGAAATATAGTAAATATCTTAAGGACTGATTTTCGTCCTGAGGGCGGAAAAGCTGCAATTATAATGTATAGTGAAGATGGTAAAGAAGCTTTTTTTGATCCTGATAAAGATTTTATTGATCTGCCGGGAGGGTCTAAAAAGTTTTTCATTAGATATGATGAAAAATCAGCACATTACTGGGCCTTGTCCAATGCTATCCTGCCTAAGCACGCTGGCTATGTATCTGAGGAAGCAAAGGATTTTATAAGAATAAATTCCGCACCCCGGCATAACCCTGGTGGAAGGCATTCATTCAGCAATCCAGAGAGGTTGAGAAATACAATTGTTTTGATGATTTCCAAAGATTTACGTGCGTGGGATATAGTGGATATTGTGCTGTACCATCCTGATGTCAGTAAACACGGGTTTCAGTATCCTCATTTTGTATTTGATGGTGATGACATAATATTCCTTTCACGCACTGCATATGATGATGGAAGAGGTGGGGCCGATAACCAGCATAATGCAAATTTCATTACATTTCACCGTATAGCCAATTTCCGGAAATTGGCAGCTCATTAATTATCTTATCAGTGTCATTAGCATAATGAACAACAGATCCATTAACTCCCTAATTAATAGGCTGATTTTACCTTTATGGTTTAGCATTTGCACAGGTCCGGAGAACTGGAAAGAGAGAAAGTTAATAATTTACTTGAGGAACTGGATTATTATGAATTAATTAACACTGATATCTTATTTTTTATCCGGGCAATTGCGGTTATATTAATAATTTAAAGGAACAATTATATATTCTCCTATACCTCCCATGGTGAACTATCCTTATATTTTGTAATAGTTTATTGCTTTTGAAGCTGAACTAAATGGCTTTGATGATTTCCTATAAGCTCTGTATTCATCAAAGGCCTGTTATAGATCCTGAGGTTTGACAGTCGCCCCAATCCTCTTAGCACTCCAGTACCTAACTGACCAATTTCGATTTTGTTAAAATCAAAATCTGCAAAATCGGCCCTGTAACGCCCCCAGCCATACTGGCGAAAATCCTTTCCATTGTTTACTACTCCGTCCACTACAAACTGAATAATTCCAGGCCCATTGTCGGCAGTAACAGATACTGAATGCTCATTATAAGTACTAATAATTCCCGGGTCAGAGCGCCATGAGTCAGTTATCTCACCGTCATTGAGAACTACCTCAACCGATCCATATTCGGCTGTTTTGAGTTGCAGAGTTTTACCATTTTCATCAGTGGCTTCCAGGATTACCTGACCCGGTGTAATATCCACCAGTTCAAAATTTAAATCTATGGTGAAACCTTTCTTCAGCTGATGTGTCTCCGGCGTCGATAAACTTAATTCACTTCCCGGTTCAAGGTGGCTTTCAGCCCATTCACCCAATAATCCATCTCTGGTAACGAAATCCCGATCGAATTGCGACCAGAGGGTATTCAGAAACTCTGCGGGAATTGAATGGACCCTCGCTTCTTCCTTATTTGTTTCAGTGATCCAGTACCTGCCATCCTGCTCGATAAGATCCGGATAGCTCATTCGAATATTTAAATTGTCTTCATATAGAAGTATCTCCGGCTGACCCCAGACAATTCTGCCATCTTTTTCAATTCCACCGCTGATCCATGCAGGATTTCTGTTCATGTAATCCCTGCCACCATGATTGTGATACCAGAAGAGGTATTTCCCATTGCTGGTTTTCCATATTCGTGGACATGCCCGTGGGTTTTTCAGCTTTACTCCGTGTTCATACCTGGGGATCTGTGGCAAAGTCCATGAATACCCCCCATCATAGGAATATGATTCAGCAGGATAGCCTGAAACAGTCCTGTGCATAGAGTATAAAGTACCATTACTCATCTGAAAAATATTATGCTCCGCATTAATCGGCCCCAGCATATCATTTTTTACCCCGGTTTGTGAATCAGGAAGCATAAGCCAATTGAGTTTGTCGGGATTTCTCTCACTGTTAATATTATCAGATTTGAAAAACCAACCCTCACTATTATCGAGAAGGTGTTTTCCAACTTTGGAAAACGCAAACATCATACCGCCGGCAATATCAATAGGCTTGCCAATACCCCAAAACATCTGAACTTCCCCTCCCCAGTCATTGTTATAATCAACTTCTGTTTTTGGCATATCCAGCCGGTATCTTTCAGACCATGTTTTCCCATCATCATCGGAATACTTAAAGCAATACCATCCTAAAACATCTTCTCTTATAATGTTACCGTTAAGCTCGAAAATTTTATCACCATTGAATACATAAAATACATATATCCTGCCATAATCTGTCAGGTAGGGCATAGCCCATGAGGCAGATTCACGACGGGGGTTTTCAATTCTGACAGTATCGGACCATGTTTTTCCCTGGTCCTCACTTATGCTGCTTACGATATGCTGTCCTGCGGTGCCTTCCTCGCCGGCATTTGTTGTAAAAACAGCTAGCCATTTACCATTTTCAAGTACGACTACGTAAGGCTGGTCGGAGTATCCATAAGCGTAGATTAGATCTCCATGCTTTGCATTTCTCCAGTCAAACTCACCCGCATGGTTATTACCAATAATGAAAACATTTATTAATATCATTATAGTGAAGAAGCAGAAATTGTTTTTTAGTTTCATAATTAAAATATTAGTGATACTTTTCAGGTAATCAATTGAATACTCAATTTGTTATTTGTTTCTTAACCCGTGTTTGAAATTCCATTGACGAATAATGCAGTACACCATTGACCCTGTTTGAAATAAAAAGATTTATTTTCTCTCCAGAACAATCACCGTGGCGACAGTATCAGGAGCTATCAAAGGAAGCTGCAAGCTAATTCCTGCAGTATTATCAGTAATTGGGACAGAAGACCTGCTGCTGTCAGACAAAAGCCACGCCCTCTTAATGTCGGTTATGCCTTGAAGTGATAACTTACCATCTGCAGGCCAATCGAATACATGAGAATAAATACGATTATCCTTAACGGTATATCTTCCCCATTCGGGGCGATCCACCGGACTTGGGTCCACTCCATAAATCGCCTCTCCGTTTACTTCTAACCATTGCCCCATAGCTTTAAGACGTTCAATGCTTGGAGCGGGAATAAGGCCTTCAGCAGTGGGTCCGACATTAAGAAGAAGGTTGCCACCCTTGGATGCAATATCAATCAGGTCATGTATAAGAGTTTTAGAAGATTTCCAGTTATGATCAAAATGTTTATATCCCCATGTATCGTTCATAGTCAGGCACGACTCCCATTTCTCCCCGGGAATTCCTGTAGCCGGGATCTGCTTTTCAGGTGTGCCAAAGTCTCCGGCGAAATCTCCTTCCTTATTCATTCCATCCATCCCCTGACGGCCTTTATCCACACGGTTATTAACAATAAGATCAGGTTTTATATTTCTCAGATAATTATAAATATCTTTTCCCATCTCTGAAGTGTAGTCAGGAATCCACTCACCATCAAACCAAAGTACTCCGATATCACCATAATTTGTAAGCAACTCTTTCAATTGCGGTTTCATATAATTCTCGATGTAGAGCTCAAAGTTGGGATTACTCCGTTCGTCATTAGCCCACTGATTATATTTAGGTTCAAAAATACCCTGTGCATAGGGATGGTACCAGTCCATTATAGAGTAATAAAACCCAAGCCTTATGCCGGCATTCTCACATGCATCAGCAAGTTCCTTTAATATATCACGCCCAAAAGGAGTGGCACCCATTATGTCCCATTCAGTATAATCTGAATCCCACAGGCAAAAGCCATCATGGTGTTTTGCTGTTATAATTATGTAATTCATACCAGCTTCTTTGGCTATGGAAACCCACTCTTCTGCATCAAACTTAACTGGATTAAATTCTCTGGCAAACTGTTCATATTCAGAAATGGGTATTTCGAGACTATTCATTATCCATTCCCCGATTCCACTAACTTTCTCACCTTTATACTCACCTGCCGGAACCGCATAAAGGCCCCAATGTATAAACATACCAAATTTTGCATCATCCCACCAGGCCATTCTTTCTGATTTTGCATCCTCCGATTCATTGAGATAGTCTTTTGTAGGGCTACTGCAATTGAATATAAGCAAGAGTAATGTAGCTAGCAGAACGAAAATATTTGCTTTTCTCATATTGATTGATTTAGTAAATAATTAAATTGGTTACTCAAGATAATATTTTCTTTTAGTGAATTATATAACATTATGATTTACTATAAGCTACGCATTCATTAAAGGTATTATATGGTTCCTCAGGTTTGACATTTTACCAATACTCATATTAACCGCATCCGGCATAAGTGCCAAAACCCCTGCAAGAATAATTAAGAATTTTAATTATTTTGCAGGCCTATATTTTTCGTTATTCCACTCAAAGGGAAATTCGTCTTCCTTTTGAATCAGGATGGTCTCAAACCTGTCCTTTTTAATTTTCTCATCCTCCAAAAGATTGTTCATCTGTGTCAGTTCAAGAGGATCTTTCAGGGTATTATAGAACCTGCCATCCTGGTATAATTTATATTTGCCATTCATTACCCATCTGTTATGCTGATTGTTGTTGCTGGGCCATCCCCATCTTGGGGCATAATGAACGAAGATTTCATCTTTATCAGCTCTTTGGTTATCTCCTGTCAATACATTGAAAAAACTTTTCCCATCTGTAAAATATGCTGTGGGATCGATTCCTGCAGCATCGGCCAGTGTGGGCAAAAAATCGGTGAAATCAATCATGCCATGAAAAACCCTGCCTTTTTCAATCTTTTTTGGCCAGGATATGATCAATGGGACATGATTTCCTGCATTAATTGTTTCTCCTTTCGCACCCTTTACAATTCGATCGACTGTACTGGAGTAGATGGAACGATGTGTGCCATTGTCAGAGGTAAAAATAAACAGCGTGTTTTCCCAGAGATTTTTTTCTTTCAATTTTCCCTCAATCTGGCCGATTATCTTGTCGAGGTAAGAGATCATATCAGAAAAATGAGCATTGTCTTGATGATATCTCATAGAAGGATCATCCCATAGCGGAGAATCGGGTGTTGGAACAAACGGATCATGAGGCAATATCATTGGATAATAAACGAAAAAAGGTCTGTTGGCATTCCGGTCAATAAAATCTGTAATAAAGTCTGCAACAACCTGAGGGCCATAGACGTCCGGGTCACGGGGAAGTTCCAGTCCATTTCTGTTAATCAGCGGGTTGGCATATCTTTCTCCTTCTGCTGCTCTCCGGTTCAGCTGCCACAGGCAATACTCATCAAAACCGAAATGATTTGGGCGTGTCAGGTCCTGGTTGCCAGGATTGTTTCTGTTCAGGCCATTCAATTGCCACTTCCCTGCAACGCATGTTGCATAGCCAGCATCTTGCAGCAAATTGCCAAATGTTAATTCTTCCGGATTCAGGTATCCAAAATCTTCATAGTTTCTGAAATTATACTTACCGGTCATTATTTTCACCCGGGAAGGCGTGCACAAAGGCTGGGAATAGCAATGCTGAAAACGGATACCCACGTTTGCTATTCGGTCAAGATTTGGTGTTTGATATTGCGTGCTTCCATTTATTCCAACACATTCATACCCCATATCATCAGCCAGTATGAGAACAATATTTGGTTTGGTATGAGTCGACATGTCGGGTTTACATGAAACAAGCAGGAAAAAGAAAAAAAACAAAGTAAAAATTTTGTTTCTGAAACAGCCAAATAAAAACTTGTTTTTTTGATACATGTTTATTGTCCCTTTGATCTTTTATTTGATACCGTTTCTTGCTTTTTGTCTTGCCTTTTCATACCTGGATCTCATTTCATTGAGAACGGCTTCATATGCCGGATTATCTGCAAGGTTCACAAATTCTTCCGGATCGTTGTCATGATCATATAATTCTTCATTATGTGGCAAAGCCTCTTCTCCCCACCGGGTATATCTCCAACGATTGGTTCGGATGGTGCCATCTCTACCATGGTAAGTAATGGTATATGCATATGCATTGGTATCTTCATCCAAATCACCTCGTAAATATCCCACCAGGCTTTTCCCTTGCAATATTTCGGGCTCCTGACCACCAAAACCGCATAATTCAGTAAGTGTCGGGTACAAATCAATCAATTCGGTAATGGTATTGCATGATGTTCCGTAGTTGCTTTCATAGCCAGGCACAGAAATGATCAGTGGGGTTCGAACGCTTCCCTCCCACAAACTGACCTTCGACCAACAGTCATGTTCACCAAGGTTATATCCATGGTCGGAAAGAAATATGATGATTGTTTCATTGCGTAGTTGAAGCCGGTCAAGTGCATCGAGCAAGCGTCCGACCTGTTGATCCATGAAACGTACGCTGGCCATGTAGCCACTGATTGTCTGGCGTTTTTGCAGCTCATTCATCCCAAAAACTTTTTCATTTTGTCGGCGCAGCGCCAGTTCAGGCACATTTTCTCCGGTTCTGACAGGAGGCAGCATGACTTCATCTTCCGGATAGTGCGCGAAGCAGTTTTCGGGTGCGATAAATGGCACGTGTGGCCTTACAAAACCAACTGCCAGGAAAAAGGGTGCGTCTTTTTTAATGCGTTGTCTGTTTGTGCCACCCTCGGGCAATCTCCCTGCGCGATTCTCTAAAATTGCAATGGCCTGAGTGGTGGCCATATAGTCGGCCTGTGTTTCCTCCATGCCATCTGGGATAATCATCCTTGAAAAGTTGGAGCCGAAATGCAGGTTTTTGGGTGACAGGAGTTCGAGTTTTCCGGGCCCCAGCGTTTCATTTGCCATCACGTTGTATGCATAATCCCACGAATCGGGTTCGTCGCCGCCTGGTTCTCCGCGTTCGATGCCACCGGGAACGCCCATGTGGAATATTTTGGAGACCCGGGCTGTAAAATAGCCTCTCTCGCGAAAGAAACCGGCCATTGATGGATGGTTCGCCAGTTCTGGTGTCTCTTTTTTGTAACTTCCGGGCTGGTCGTTGTTTCTTAAAACACCATTGGTTTCAGGGTAAAGTCCGCTCATAAATGATGCGCGCGATGGCCCGCATACAGGGTATTGGCAATATGCCCTTTCAAAACGCACACCTTCGGAAGCCAGTCTGTTTAAAAAGGGGGTGTGGTCGTCAATTCCCATGTAGGGGCCTATCCTGGTGTTCAGGTCATCGGATACGATGAGCAGGATATTGGGTTTCTGGGCATGAATGGCCGATTGTGATACCAGAAACAAAGAAAAAGTAATAATGGTAGATTTCTTCATGTTGTAAAAATAAACAAATCGATTGATCTTAATTAACTTATTTGACGCTTTTTGACTTATGCTATAAAATGTGTTGAATTACCTGATAAAATTCAAGATTGGTATTAAAACAAGCTATCAGAGTTATATTATTTATGTATTTTTATCCTTTTGATTATTATTTTGCGGGAATATAAAACCACATTTATAGCAATCCCATGGGCAGTATTCTCACCTTTTCAATAACATAATTTTTAGCATTAAAACTCTGGTAAATAATGACACACTCAAGAAATCCTAAAACCCTGTTTTTTTTCCTGTTTACATTATTTTCCGCTTCTTCATGCATGGAAAATGTTAATGTTTCTTCCGAAAACCTGGAAAAATTAAAAGAATTCAATGTTTCCTGGGATTCCCCTTCAAAAAATTCCCTGGGCTCCATGCCGGCAGGCAATGGCGACATCGGGATTAATCTCTGGGTGGAGGAAAACGGCGACTTGCTTTTTTACCTTTCGAAGACCGATGCCTGGAGTGCCAATGCCCGGTTGCTCAAAATAGGAAAGGTAAGATTATCCCTATCACCCAGCCCTTTTCAAACAGGAAAACCTTTTTTGCAGGAATTGATTTTACAGGATGGTGTTATACACATTGAAGCAGGAGATCCAGGAGAAAAGGTGTCCATTCATGTTTGGATTGATGCCAATCATCCTGTGGTTGAGCTGGATGTGAAAAGTCAGCAAAAGATTACAGCTTCAGTCGCCACAGAACCCTGGCGGCTGGAACAAAGAGAAATCCTGGAAAATACTGTAGAGATTCATTCTGCCTATGGATTAAAATCAGTTATAGTTGAGAAAGATACCATTCTTGACAATGATATGGAATTTGTGATATGGGCTCACAGAAATGAACGATCGTCATGGCAGGACAACCTTACGATGCAAGGCCTTGAAGGATATATAGAAAAGGGCAAAGACCCATTGCTGCATAAAACATTTGGAGCACTCATCCATTCGGGGGCCATGCAGAAAACCACACCGAAAAAATTAGAAACCGAGGACCCTGTCTCACAATTCTCGGTATCAGTATTTGCATTAACGGATCAAACCAACAGTCTGGATCAATGGGTAAAAGAGATCAGTCAAATTTCCCGGAAAGTCAACTCTTTATCCCGCGAAAAAAGGTTGAAAGCCCATACAAACTGGTGGCAGTCTTTTTGGGACAGGAGCCATATTTTTGTCAACACACAAAATGAACAGGAAAAAGACAAGATTTTTAATGTTAACCAGGGATATGTGCTCCAGAGATACATGAATGCCTGCTCAGGAAGAGGAAGTTATCCCATAAAATTCAACGGTTCCATCTTTACAGTTGACACCGAATATCTGGATAATCGCTTCGGAGGTCTTGATGCCGATTACCGCCAGTGGGGCGGACCTTACTGGTGGCAAAATACCAGGTTGCCTTACTGGTCAATGCTGTTAGCAGGAGACTTTGATTTAATGCAACCGCTTTTTAAAATGTACAGAGATGTGCTGGATATCCGAAAATTTGTTACAAAAACGTACTATGGGCACGAAGGCGCTTTCTACATCGAAACCATGCGCCACTGGGGAACTTTTGCAGAGGTAAACTACGGACACGACCGACCTGCCGATATGCCTTTAGATAAAACAGTGAACACGTTTATACGGTACTACTGGCAGAGTGGGCTGGAGTTTTCGTTAATGGCACTGGACTATTATGCAATAACCAAAGATGAAAAAACATTACAAGAGGTCATCCTTCCGGTGGTAACTGAAGTAATCACCTTTTTTGATCAGCATTGGGGGAGAGACGAGAATGGAAAAATTCTGTTTGACCCGGCTATGGCGCTGGAAACCTATCAAGTTGCAGTAAATCCATTGCCCGAAATAGTTGGAATAAATAAAGTCTGCACCGAATTACTAAAGTTGCCGGAAACTGTAATTAGTAACGAACAACAAAAACAATATAAACGACTGATTACCGAACTACCTGAAATTCCGATGCGGGAAGTGGATGGTGAAAAATTACTGGCACCGGCGCATGAATATAGTGGTAAGCAAAATATCGAGAATCCCGAGTTATATGCCATTTTCCCATATCGCAGATATAGCGTCGGAAAGGATGATATTAAACTTGGAATAAGGACGTTTAAAGCGCGTGATTCCAGAGAAAATCGTGGCTGGCAGCAACATTCCATCAAAGCAGCATACCTGGGATTAGCAGAAGAGGCAGCAGAATTGATGGCTGACTATTTTAACGCCAGCACGACCTATTATCGTTTTCCGACCATGTGGGGCCCCAATTATGACTGGACTCCTGACCAATGTCATGGTTCAGTCGCTATGACAGCCCTGCAACGTATGCTATTGCAATACGAAGGAGACGAAATTTATCTTTTGCCGGCATGGCCCAAAAACTGGGATGTAGATTTTAAATTGCATGCACCAAATAATACCACAATCGAAGGGATACTGAAAAACGGTGAGATAACCCGATTAATAATTACTCCCGATGAACGGGAGAAAGACGTTTTGAACAAATTAAAATAATAAGAGGATGAAATCCACATGACACGCACGTCACAAAAGTGAATGTTTAAGCGTAAGTGGTTTACATTCAATAATATAGGTTAAATTTATCAGCATGAAATTACATTTAAACGTAACCTTTTTCTTTACAGTATTCCTGATGCTTGGTGTTGCCGCTCAGGATATTTATGTTTCTAAAGAAGGCAACGACAGTAATCCCGGAACAAAAGAAGAGCCTGTTTCCACATTGGAGGCAGCCCGTGATTTAATCAGGCAGTACAAGGGAACGAATGATTTGCCCAAAGGTGGAATTACGGTATGGATCGGAGAAGGTCAATATGACCAGGAGGAACCATTTATTCTTAATGAGAATGACTCCGGAGAACCGCAGGCTCCAATTGTTTGGCGGGCAATGCCAGATGAGAATGTAGTTGTAACCGGTGGCAAAAGCATTCCTTCTTCAGCTTTTCGAAAAGTTACCGACAGAACCGTTCTTGACAGGCTTTCAATATCTGCAGCACAAAATGTATTGCAGGTAAATCTTAAAGAACTCGGTATCAAAGATTACGGTGAAATACAACAGTATGGGCATGCGATGCCGGTAGTACCGGCCCCACTTGAAGTTTTTTTCAATAACAAACCCATGACCCTGGCCAGGTATCCCAATGAAGGATATATCAAAATCGGGAAGGTCATTGACCCGGGTTCAGTGCCCCGAACACAGGATTACAGTAACCGCGGTGGCATTTTTGAATATACCGATCCCCGTCATGAAGTCTGGGCCGGACAAGAAGATGTGTGGTTCCAGGGAACTTTTAATTACGGTTTTGCCGATGATAACCTTTGGGTTGAATCTATCGACCCGAAAACCAGGCAAGTGAAAATGGCCATGCCATCTATGTATGGTATAGGCAGTGGGCGCGACTATCAGCATTACTTTGCTTATAATATTTTAGATGAACTGGATAGTCCGGGGGAATGGTATCTGGACAAAAAAACGGGTATTCTCTATTTCTGGCCACCCGGCGATATACATGATGGGTCGGTAATGATTTCTATATTGGAAGACCCCATCTTTTGCCTTGAAGGCACAAGCTATGTAACAATCCGCGATTTAACCATTGAAGTTGGCAGGGGCATTGGTATTTACATTGAAAGGGGAACAAGCAATCTGATAGCCGGCTGCACGGTAAGAAATGTGGGTACAAGTGGTATATTTATGGGGCAGGGGGCAAAGCAAACCTTTCCTTACATTACCCATGAAAGCTATGAAGGCGTGCCCATTTCAAGACAAATAGGCAATTTATCAGGGCATATTTATAAATACACCCACTGGGACAGGAAAGCAGGAACCAACCATGGTATTTTAAGTTGTGATGTATATAATACGGGAAGCGGAGGAATTTATATAAGTGGCGGTAGTAAACGCAAATTGATACCCGGCAATAATTATGCAGAAAATTGCAAAGTTTATAACTATAACAGGCGCAATAAATTTCTATGGGCAGGAATAAATATTGATGGTTGTGGAAACAGGATAAGTCATTGCGAAATATTTGATTCCGAGTGGCAGGGAATATATGTGAACGGGAATGAGCACCTCTTTGAATACAACCACATCCATCATGTTACACTTAATTCAGATGACACTTCACCCTGGTACATTGGCCGTGATCCCAGCGACCGTGGAAACATCATTCGTTACAATTACTTTCATAACATAGGCAATCCAAACCGTATGAATATGGGAATTTATTGTGATGACTCAAGTACAGATGTACTGGTTTACGGCAATATATTTTATAAAATGAGCACCAGGTATGGTGTGCTGTTTTCGAATACAGGGTGGGATTTGAAGATGAGGAACAACATTGTTATTGAACCAATTTCTCATACGTTTGTCGTTTCAGCGCATTTTTATACCTGGTATAGTGGAGGCGGTCCTGCCATGTTTGGGGAGAATGGTCTTTTAAGAAAACGCATGCTTGAAAATGTAAATATTAAGCAAAGTCCTTATTCGGAAAGATACCCTGAGTTGATTTCTTTCTTACGTCCTATTGTTGACGGAAAGGAATGGGAAGGAATGCGTGCAAGGAGAAATGTCCTATCCGGAAATCTCATTGTTGGTGGGCCCGAAGAGCCTTTACATTTAATGGGTGGTGAACATGCTCAAGCCGTATCTGTAAACAATTACAGAACCGATAGCGATCCCGGTTTTGTCGATTATAAAAACGGAAATTTTAATCTCAGACCCGATTCGGAAGTTTTTGACAAGATTCCCGGCTTTGAAGCATTGCCCTTTGACAAAATGGGTTTGTACATAGATCAGTATAGAAAAAGTTTAAGCGATAAAAATTAAAAACTATCTGTTAACCAACTTAAAAAGTATAAGCGATGAAAATTAAAAACTATCTTTTAATCAGTCTAATCCTGCTTCTTTTTTGCAGTTGTTCAAGAAATGATATATCCCATACAGAATATGTAATGTGGTATAATCAGCCTGCCGGTGAATGGGTTGAAGCCTTGCCTGTGGGTAATGGTCGATTGGGCGCTATGGTATTTGGCAATCCTGTAAAAGAGCGAATCCAGTTTAATGAAGAGAGCTTGTGGGCAGGTAGTAAAATTGACAACAATAACCCACAATCATTGGAAAACCTTGGGAAGATACAACAGCTGATTTTCGATGGGGATTACGATACAGCTGTAAGAATGGCCAATGATTTCATGGTAGGCACACCTCCCAGGATTCGCTCTTATCAAACTTTTGGTGATCTTATTCTGGAATATCATTGGAACGACCAGCCAAAGAATTACAGAAGAGAACTTCATTTAAACAAAGGCATTGCTACCACTGTATTTGAAGTAGGGGAAAATGTCATAAAGCAAGAGGTATTTGTTTCGGCCCCTCATGATGTTATTGCTGTCAGGATTTTATCCGACGAACCAATTAGTTTAGATGTGAGTCTCACGCGCGAAAAGGATGCGGTTGTAGAAACCACCGCTGATGGCAGAATTATAATGACCGGCCAAATTATTGACCAGGATGATCAATTAAGGGGACCAGGCGGTGCTCACATGAAATTCTCTTCCATAGCAAAACTTTTAAATAAAGGAGGAAATCTGCTAAATAAAGATGAAGGAATCGCATGCATAGAAGTAAATGAGATTACTGTTTTTCTTACTGCGGCAACTAACTATGATATTGATAAACTTAATTTCTCACCGGCTATTGATGCACTTGCGGAATGTGAAATAATTCTGGAAGGAATTAATGGCTTGTCTTTCTCACAAATAAAAAAGGCCCATGTAGAAAACCATTCCGATATGTTTGACCGTGTAAGCTTAAGCTTTGGAGAAGACACTCTTACACACATTCCCACCGACCAGAGATTGAATCGGGTAAAGGAAGGAGCAATTGACAATGGACTGGTTGCCACTTTTTTCCAATACGGAAGGTATTTGCTGATGGGTTCTTCCCGTGAGCCGGGACGTTTACCTGCCAACTTACAAGGGGTATGGAACGAGCATTTTCAAGCACCCTGGAATTCTGATTTCCATACAAATATTAACCTGCAAATGAATTACTGGCCGGCAGAAGTTTGCAATTTATCGGAAACCAGTTTAATTCTTGCCCGGTTTATGGAGAAGATTACCGTGCCGGGAGCAGTTACAGCCAGAAAAATGTATGGTGCTAATGGCTGGACAATGCACCATTTAACCGACGTTTTTGGGCGAACCGGAGTTGCTGACGGGGTATGGGGAGTATCGCCACTTGCCGGTACCTGGATGACTTTCCCGATTTATCGACACTTCCAGTTTACAAGGGATACAGCGTATTTAAGAAGCATTTATCCAATACTCAAAGGTTCTGCAGAGTTTATACTGGACTTTTTAATTGAATCTCCGGAAGGCTATTTGGTAACCAATCCTTCTCATTCTCCTGAGAATTATTTTTTTGTTCCCGGAACCAACAATCAGGAACGTTCGGCATTAACATACTCCGCAACGATGGATATTCAGATTATAAAAGAATTGTTTGATATAATTATTACCTCTTCTGAAATTCTGGAAAAAGACCAGGTTTTTGCTGAAAAAATTAAGGAAACCAGAAAACAATTACCTCCCGTAAGAATCGGTGAAGATGGTACTATTCAGGAATGGATTCAGGATTATGAAGAAGTTGAATTAGGACATCGCCATATGTCTCACCTGTTAGGACTCTATCCGCTGGCACAAATTACAACTGAAACACCTGAGTTTTTTGATGCAGCCCAAAAGACTATACATAAAAGACTTGCCCATGGTGGAGGACATACCGGTTGGAGCCGTGCATGGATTGTTAACTTTTTTGCCCGGTTGCAGGATGGCGAAAGAGCTCATGAAAATCTTCAGGCATTTTTGGCAAGATCAACTTTGTTAAACCTTTTTGGTGATCATCCTCCGTTTCAGATCGATGGAAACTTCGGTGCTACAGCAGGAATTGCAGAGATGCTTTTGCAATCGCACAATGAAACGATTCGTCTTTTACCGGCATTGCCCAATGCCTGGAACGAAGGAATTGTAAAAGGGTTAAAAGCCAGAGGAGGTTTTGAATGCGACATTTACTGGAGCAACGGAAAGCTGACAAAAGCAATTATTTATTCAGAAAATGGAGGCAGAACCCATGTTGAATATGGTTCCGAAAAATTTACAATCGACCTTAAACCAGGAGGCCAATATACCTATTTGATTGATTAAAAAACACTATTGTCCGGTAAAAAATTAGAGAAAGGAAGCATGCTGTTTTGTTCCTTCGCCAAGTGCACATCATTACGTGAGGTTTCTGGCGCGATGCTAAGATTGGCAGGCAAAACCAAGCATTTTAAGTTGGATCATAACCCATAATAGAAGCACCCTGTCTGATGTAAATAAAAGACGTGATGCAGACGTGTTTTGCCTGATTTACAATTAGCATTTACAAAAATACAATCATCATTTATCGGACGTTAGTGATAGTTATTATTATATTTACCAAATTATTTCTTTTTTATGGGATCGATCAGATATCTATTGGTAGTTTTTGTTGTGTTGTTTGTTCTTCTGGTTTCTTATGGCAGCCTTAATGACAGTAAATCTCCACCCTTTTATCCCACAGACATCAAAGAGACTTCCGGTCAGCAGTTTTTGTTGTCTAATAAGGGAACAAAAGCAGTGGCATTGTACCCTGAAGGGTTTGAGAGTCCACTCCGGGTTTGGCATTTTGATGAAGCGCCAACGGGTCTGGGCACCAGAGGTGATTATGCCTATGTAACAACATTTGAGACGGTCGGGGAGGTACACATCCTTCATTTGCAATCAGGTGAAGTTGAAAAAACACTGACCACAGGCTCAGGTGCTAACACGCCATTGATTTCTCCTGATGGCAATGCGCTTTATGTGTTGAACCAGTTTCAGGGCACGGTCAGTAAAATTGACCTGAACAGCCGGGAGGTCGTAGCTACTGTCAAGGTGTTGCGTGAACCCCGGTCTGCAGTCATTGACAAAGATGGCAGGTATCTTTTCGTAGCAAATTTTTTGCCTGCACAGCGTGCTGATCTTGACACAGTAGCTGCGATGGTTTCTGTAATTGATCTTGAAGGGTTTACAAAGGTCAGAGACATTGCCATGGCCAATGGAAGCAATTCTTTGCGTGGGATGGCTCTCAGTCCTGACGGGAAATATGTTTTTGTTACCCATAACCTGGCCCGGTTTGGTGTGCCTACCAATCAGCTAACACAGGGTTGGATGAATACCAGCGCCATGGGCATTATTGATGTCGGCACACTCGAAAAGATCGCCACCGTTTTGCTTGATGATCCCGAACGGGGCGCTGCAGGCATCTGGGATGTCAACTGCACCACTGAAAATATTGTAATTACCCATTCAGGAACCCATGAGATCAGCCTGATTGACTACAATGGTTTCGTGGAAAAGCTAAATACCTATCCCAATAAAAATCTTCTGAATTTCGATCTGAGTTTCATGCAGGGAATCCGTCAGCGCATTCCTCTTGTTGGCAATGGTCCCCGTAATTTTGTCATTTCTGGCAACATGGCATTCATCCCCACTTATTTTTCTGATACGCTTAATGTGGTAAGTCTGACCAACGGACAGATCACTTCCGTTGCGCTTAATCCTGGCAGGCTTGCATCGAATATTGACATTGGAGAAAGGGTTTTCAATGACGCCAGCTTCTGTTTCCAGAACTGGCAGTCGTGCAATGGTTGCCATCCGGGAGATGCGCGAGCAGATGGTTTAAATTGGGACCTGATGAATGATGGGGTTGGCAACCCGAAGAACACAAAAAGTTTGCTCTACAGCCATGTAACCCCTCCTGCAATGATTTCTGGCATCCGCGCAAGCGCTGAAATGGCTGTCAGAGCGGGTTTCACCCATATACAGTTTGCAAAAATATCCGAAGACCTTGCCAAAGCTGTCGATGAATACCTGAAGTCACTTCAGCCAGTTCCCAGCCCATGGCTGGCAAATGGGAACCTATCTGAAAAAGCAGAGCGGGGCAGGGATGTTTTCAATAGACTCGGTTGTGGAGACTGTCATTCAGGCCCTTATTATACAGACCTGCAGATGTATAGGATTGGTGAAGATGTGGAGTTTGAAAACGGATGGGATACACCCACGCTGATTGAGGTTTGGCGAACTGCTCCATACCTCTTTGACGGCAGGGCTGCCACCATGGAGGATGTATTTGCCGTTCATAATCATGGGATTTACGAAAAACTGTCAGATAAAGAGTTGGATGAGTTGGTTGAATTTGTAAATTCCTTGTGAACAGGGCTGCATTGGAAAAGGAATGGCTAATTTGCTAAACCCACTTTAAGAGATTTTGAGGAGAAAAATGAATAATCAGGATAATTCCCGGTAGATATGTTGCAAACGAGATATTCAGTTATAAAAACATCAGGTGCCGGTTTCACCGGGCAACTGGAAGAATTATTTGATGCTTTCAAACCCGGAAATAAGGTTGTAAGGCTGGTGCTCTTCGGAAACCCTTCAGGATGTGAGGAATATCGGGCAAATCTTGGTCAGATAAAAAATGCTGTGCACCGGTATTTTGGGGATCAACCGCCGGTTTACAGTTATATTGCCCAGCCGCCATTAGATGGTAACAGGTTGACAATGGAGATTGTTGAGATTGTTCCTGAGGTATCAATGCAATTTTTTTATGGCAGCAAGAATGGAACTCCATATATCACTGTAAAAACGGATTGCGTCAAATATCTGTTTGTTGGCGGGTTAAAGGCAGATTCGCCAGGTTTGGGACTAAGGGAACAGGCTGATGAGATTTTTGCCAGACTGGATCAGATACTGAATATAGAAGGGATGCCAATTTCATCAATTGTCAGGCAATGGAATTACATCGAACAAATACTTGCGATTAAAAACGGAAGACAACATTATCAGGAGTTTAACGATTCAAGGTCGCTGTTTTATCATCAAACAACTTTTGAGAATGGTTATCCGGCGGCAACCGGAGTAGGTGCCAGTTGTGCAGGCGTTGTTGTTGATCTCGACGCGTTGCATCCGCTGCGGCATGATGTAAGGATTGTATCACTGAATAATAGCTTGCAGGTGCCGGCCCATGCCTACTCGCCCTCCGTCTTGCTGGGTGAAGATGACCGGAAAACGGGACAAAAATTCACCCCAAAGTTTGAAAGGGGTAAAGCCATTTTATATGGCAACAAAGGATTTATCTATATTTCTGGCACCGCAGCAATCAGGGGTGAGAAAAGCTTGAATGATGCCTCTGTGAAGGAACAAACCCGCATGACCCTTGAAAATATCCAATACCTGATATCAAATGAGAACCTGGCCAAAGAAGGAATAAATGATGTGGAGAGTGTCAGGCTCTGTTCGTTGCGGATTTATCTGAAGGAGAATCACTATTACGATCAGGCAAAAAAGATTGTTGAAGAGATTTATCACGGCTTGCCTGCGGTATACCTTAAAGGCGATGTTTGTCGCGATGAGCTTTTGGTTGAAATTGAGGGGGCCGCCACTTTCAACTTATTAACAAAATTATAATCATGTTTCTTTTCTCCATTCCATTCATCTTCTTAAAATGTTCATAATGAAAAATAGTTTCGGCATTATACCTTTTTTACTGCTGCTCCTGGTTATGGTCATCATTTCAGGCAATGCCTGGAAAGAAACCGAAAAAAGTGAAATTCTTTTTGATCCATACCAGTATGAACCGGTTTCGGAAAATGCTTTTGACGACATCATTTTCCGGCTTGAATCATTTGATCCAACCATGTACAGGATGGCGCTGGATGATCTGCAGAATACCTATCCCACAAAATTTATTACAGAGGACAAGACACTCATTGCTTTGAATAGAATGGATGAAGGCAGGGACGAACTGATCAGAGGAGTGCGCGACGGCGATAGAAGCGCCTATCGGGATGCGGTATTGCTGATGCGGCAGCTTGATCAGCAATTGCTTCATAACCCGCTGATTGATGGGAAAACCATGGTGGCCATCAAACGCCGGATTGGCGATCGCGCGCGCACTGAAATGGGTGGCGGTATCGGACTGGCGCCGTCAAACTTCCAGAACAATTCTGAAATACATCATCCAGCAACGGGCTGGGACAATGAATTCATCACGATTTCAATGAAAGGTGCCAGCCGCATCATTAGCTACCTGTATACCCCACCCAAAGGTATGATCATTGCCAATCCGGATGTGCATTACAGCGGCAAAAGAATGCTTTTTGCCTCAATTGGCAGCAACAACAGGTGGCATATTTTTGAAATTGACCTTGTGGACAGGTCGGTCAGGCAGGTCACCCCCGAAGCTTACAAAGATTTTGATAGTTTTGAGCCAATATATACCCCCGGAGGTAAGATCATATTCTGCTCAACAGCCACTTTTCTCGGACTGCCCTGCACCGACGGGGGCAATAAAATGTCGGGCATCTTCCAGTATGATCCCGAAACAGGAACCACCCGGCAGCTGACTTTTGACCAGGACAGCAACTGGGATCCGGTTGTCATGAATGATGGCCGCATCCTTTATCAACGCTGGGAATATGCCGACATGGCACATTCCAATTACCGCCTTTTGTTTACCATGAATCCGGATGGGACAGGCCAGCAGGCCTACTATGGCTCCAATTCCTACTTTCCCACGGCATTTTTCAATGCCCGGCCCATTCCGGGCCATAGCACGGCTGTTGTGGGTATTGCAAGTGGCCATCACGGCATATCGCGCAGCGGTCGCATGCTGGTGATCGATCCCGCAATTGGGCGGAAAGAGGCTGATGGCGTTACTGCCGAAATACCTTATTATGGCAGGAAAGTTGAGCCTTTGGTGCGCGACAGGCTGGTTGATGGGGTCTGGCCGCAGTTCCTGCAGCCATATCCGTTGAGTGATAAGTATTTTTTGGTGTCAATGAAGCCAACCCCCCGCTCTTTGTGGGGACTTTACCTGGTTGATGTTTTTGGGAACATGACGCTGATCATAGAAAGTGAAAACGAAGCCTTTGTTGAACCGGTTCTGGCTGATGCAGTGCCTGCCAAACCAATCATACCTGAAAGGGTCAATCCCGACAGCAAAACAGCAACGATATTTTTGCAGAATGTTTATGAAGGTGATGGTTTAAAAGGGATCCCAGTGGGTGAGGTTAAGAAGCTTCGCGTGATCTCTTATGGATTCAGTCCGTGGGGACAGGGTGGACTATTGGGTACGATCGGCATGGATGGCCCGTGGGACATTAAGCGGGTGCTGGGTACGGTAGATGTAGAGGCCGATGGATCGGCCATGTTCATGGTTCCTGCAAACACGCCAATTGCTGTGCAGCCCCTTGATTCGGAAGGAAAGGCACTGCAGTTGATGAGGTCATGGTTTACCGCCATGCCCGGTGAAACGCTTTCATGCATCGGATGCCATGAAGACAAAAACCGGGTGCCTCTTCCCGGTATCAGCCTTGCTGCACGAAAAAGACCCCAGGAGATCAAAGAGTGGTATGGAGAAGAGCGGGGATTCAGTTTTGCGCACGAGATTCAACCCATTCTTGACAGGGCCTGCGTTGCCTGTCATAACGGGGATCGACCTGAATTGATCTATTTGAAAGGTGACAAAAGAATTACTGATTGGAATTCTCAGATTTCCGGACGTGCAGATCAATATTATGGTGGAGATTTCTCCTTGTCATATGGGAATTTGCATCGCTTTGTGCGTCGTCCGGGCATTGAAAGCGACATTGACATGCTTGTTCCCATGGATGTGCATGCCGACCAGACGGAGTTGATGCAAATCTTGCAAAAAGGACATTATAATGTTCAATTATCAAGGGAGGAGCTGGAAAAAATTGCCTGCTGGATTGACCTGAATGCCCCGTTTCACGGCCGCAGATCTGATATAAGAACATTTTACCGTACTGAACAGGCCAGGGTTTTGAGGTCGAAATATGCCAGCATGTTTAACATCACAGAACCTGATCTTGAAGTTTTGCCCCCACTTCCCACGTCAATTGTTCCTCAACTACCGGAACCCCTTTCTATTGACAAGGGAGTCGATACCATACCCGGATGGCCGGTGGCCAGGGGCGACATTGAGAACCGGCAACTTGCCCTGGGTAAATACCAGGTGTCCTTGCCGTTGGCAGAAGGAATTTCGATCGATATGGTCAAGGTGCCGGCCGGCAATTTCATTATGGGGAGTACCGACCATCCGGATGAGATGCCACGAACGGAACAGCATGTTTCAGCTTTCTGGATCGGACGGTTCGAGGTAACCAACAAGATATATGCCCTGTTTGACCCCGGTCATGACTCAAGGGATGAGCACCGGCATGGTTATCAATTCGGCAGGAAAGGTTACCCGTTGAACCATCCCGACCAACCGGTGGTTCGCGTTTCGTGGGATGAGGCCATGGCATTTTGCAGGTGGCTGAGTGATAAAACCGGCCGAAACTTTACCCTGCCTACCGAGGCGCAGTGGGAGTGGGCAGCGCGTGCCGGAACAGACACACCTTATTCTTTTGGCAATTTTGGAGATGACTTTTCGCTGTATGCAAATTTTGGAGATATCACACTCAGAGAGTTTGCCGCATGCACGGCACATAAAAACTATGAAAGTGTGAGGATCATTGATAACCCGGGCCCATACGATGATTGGATCCCGCGAGACACAAGCTTCAACGACGGTGGCTTCGTTTCAGAAATGGTGGGTCGCTACCGCCCGAATTTTTTTGACCTGCATGACATGCACGGAAATGTTTGGGAGTGGACCCGGTCATCATACATGCCCTATCCCTACCATGATAACGATGGCCGCAATGCGGTGAACAACGACCTCAGCAAAGTTGCACGGGGCGGATCCTGGCGCGACAGGCCGCATCGTGGCACCTCCAGCTACAGATTGCCTTACCGGCCTTACCAGAAGGTGTTTAATGTTGGTTTCAGGGTGGTTATCGAAGAGTAATAAGCGTTGATGTTTCGTCGTCGGGTAGTCGGGTGCTGTCGTCAACAAACAGTGAGATCTTCACAAAATGGAGGCAGAACCCATGTTGAATATGGTTCCGAAAAATTTACAATCGACCTTAAACCCGGAGGCCAGTATACCTATTTGATTGATTAAAAAATCAAATTGCATAAACTATAATCAGGCAGTATTTAATATCAAGCCTTAGTTTTGACATCAGGGTTGATACACATTAAAAATCAATTTCCTTTTCACCTTTTAAGAATAATTAGCAGGTCTTTAAAATCTAATATAATTACTTTTGGCATTTAAACTGATTAGTTCCTGCAAAGATTGATTTTTAAAGGGAAAGCAGGATACTACGATAGGATAAAAATCTGTATTTGAATCAGAAATAAGATATTATTATCCGAATTACTGTTTTTTTAATATTATTACTCCGGTTGAATTCTATTATGTATTAAGCCGGCTTAAAAACACCAGCTATTTTTTCCAGATGAACAAAAAATTCAAACCTGTTTTTATCATTATGGTGGTAATTGCCATTGCAGGCATCATATTCTACCCCAAGATCAGGCCATTAATATCAAATGAACCTGAGGCGCCGGTTCCTTCCCGTGCAATGGGTCCCCGTACGCTCAATGTTGAAGCCATGCAACTTGAACCCCGTCGCCTGGTAGAATATATTAATATTCCCGGTACCCTTATTCCCGACGAGCAAGTAGATCTTTCCTTTGAGACATCAGGTAAGATTGTCGACATAAATTTTGACGAAGGAACACCCGTTCGCAAAGGACAGTTACTGGCCAAAATCAACGACCGGCATTTACAGGCACAGCTTCTGAAGCTTCAGGCACAGAAAAAACTTGCTGAAGAACGCGAGTTTCGTCAGCGCAGTTTGCTGTCGCGCGATGCCATCAGCCAGGAAAGCTACGACCAGGCTGTTACCGAACTGCAATCGCTTGAAGCTGACATTATGCTTCTTGAGGCAAGAATTGCAGAAACCGAACTCAGAGCACCTTTTGAAGGTGTAATAGGTTTACGCCATGTAAGTGAAGGTAGTTACGTCAATCCTAACACCCAGATTGCCCGGTTGATAAAAAATGACCCTTTGAAAATAGAATTTGCCATTCCTGAACGCTACGCCGGAGATATAAAAGTTGGTTTTCCATTGAGTTTTGTGCTGGATGGTAATCCTGATGCACATCTTGCAAGGGTTTATGCCGTTGATCCCAAGGTGGATGTGCGAACACGCAATATTACCGTAAGAGCCCGCTACAACAATCCCGGCGCAAGAATTAAACCTGGAAGATTTGTTTCCATTCAGTTGGAGATGGCTGAAATAGAAGATGCTTTGGCTATTCCCTCAGAGGCACTAATTCCTGAAATGGATGGCGACAGGGTTTTTGTTTATAGAAATGGCAAAGCCGAATCTGTTGAAGTTACAACTGGCTTGCGAACTGAAGACCAAATCCAAATTACCAGTGGACTGCAGACTGGCGATACACTCATTACCACGGGTATTCTTCAACTCAGGCAGGGCATGCAGGTTATTATCGACAAATTTATTTAAGCCAATATATTAATGAGTTTATCATCTATAAGTATACAACGCCCGGTACTTGCAACAGTTTTTACTATTATTATCCTGTTGTTTGGCCTTATAGGAATGACTTTTTTGGGTGTGCGGGAATTTCCCAGCGTTGACCCACCCATTATTTCTGTAAGAACTTCCTATCCGGGCGCTAACTCCGATGTTATTGATGCACAAATTACCGAACCGCTGGAACAAGCCATCAATGCCGTACCCGGTATACGAAACATAACCAGTGTAAGCCGTCAGGGTAGTAGCAATATTACAGTAGAGTTTGAGCTAAGTGTAGATATGGAAACCGCGGCCAATGATGTACGCGATAAAGTCGCCCAGGCCCAGCGTCGTTTGCCGCGCGATGTTGACCCCCCGATAGTTTCCAAGGCCGATGCCGATGCCAGTCCTATTATGTTTATTAACATACAGAGCGACAGGCGCTCTCTAACAGAACTTTCGGAATTTGCCGAACTCACATTCCAGGAAAGGTTACAAACCATCGATGGCGTAAGCTCGGTGCCCATCTGGGGGCAAAGACGCTGGAGTATGCGCTTGTGGATGGATCCCGCAAAGCTTGCCGGTTATAATCTTACTCCGCTGGATGTGCGTAATGCCATAATGCGCGAAAATGTGGAACTTCCCTCCGGCAGTATAGAAGGTACTACTACTGAACTTACCATACGCACACTGGGATTACTTACCACTCCCGATGAATTTGATAATCTCATCATACGCCAGGAAGGAGATCAGATTGTACGTTTTATGGATATAGGCCGTGCAGAACTGGGTTCTGAGAACCTGCGAAGCATATTGATGCGCGACCGTATTCCCATGTTAGGTGTAGCGATTATTCCGCAACCGGGTTCCAACCATATTGATATTGCCGATGAGGTTTACAACCGTCTGGAGCATATACAAAGAGACTTGCCTGATGATGTTTTTTTCCAGGTAGGTTTCGATAATACAAAATATATTCGCTCATCTATAGTGGAAGTGCGCAATACCATTTTTATAGCATTCTTTCTTGTAGTTGTTATTATCTTCTTCTTTTTGCGCGACTGGCGAACCACACTTATCCCCATTCTTGTAATACCGGTTTCATTGGTTGGTTCCTTTTTTATCATGTATGTGGCAGGATTTACCATCAATGTTCTCACCCTGCTGGCTATTGTTCTTGCCATTGGCCTTGTGGTGGATGACGCCATTGTAATGATGGAGAATATTTATGTGAAGATTGAGAATGGAATGACTCCAAAACAGGCCGGGTTAAAAGGAGCACAGGAAATATTCTTTGCCATAATTGCCACTACTATTACTCTGGTGGCTGTTTTTATTCCCATTGTTTTCCTGGAGGGGATGACCGGAAGGCTATTCCGCGAGTTCAGTATTGTTATAGCAGGTGCTGTAGCTATTTCTTCTTTTGTGGCACTTACTTTCACACCCATGCTATCTACAAAGATTCTGAAGCAACGCACAGAACGTGGTGCTCTGTATAAAAAGACCGAAAGGTTCTTCAGGGCCTTGAATGATGCCTATAAAAACTCACTTGATCGATTTCTTGCTAAAAGGTGGATAACATTTTTTATTCTTTTAGGTGCCATCGGACTCATCGTTTTACTTTACGCAAATATTCCTGCAGAAATGGCTCCTTTGGAAGACCGTTCGCAGATTACAATCAATGCGCAAACCCCCGAAGGTGCAACTTTTGAGTTTACCAGGGATTATATTTTCGATATTGCTGAGATGGTAATGGAAGAAGTACCTGAGATAGAAGGTGTGATATATATGGTTTTTGGTAGCTGGGCAAATGTCAGGGTAATTCTCGTCCCACCCTCAGAAAGACAAAGGTCGCAGCAGGAAATTGCCGATTACCTTTCAGCCAGAGTAAGTCAGATGACACGTGCCCGTGCCTTTGTAATGCAGCAATCTACCTTTGGCGGACGTCGGTCCGGAATGCCCGTACAATATGTATTGCAGGCGCAGAATATCGAACGGCTAAGGGAAGTGCTACCCGGGTTTATGGAAAAAGTGGATGACAGTGATATTCTGCAGATGGCCAATGTAAACCTTCGTTTTACAAAACCAGAAATACAGGTATCCATAAACCGAGATAAAGCTAACCTGATGGGTGTATCTACCCAGAATATCGGGCAAACACTTCAGCTTGCATTGTCAGGCCAGCGCTTTGGTTATTTCTTCATGCATGGCAAACAGTATCAGATTCTTGGTGAACTGGCCCGTGAAAACCGAAATAAACCTCTCGATTTGAAGTCGCTCTATGTGAGGAATAATTTTGGCGATATGATTCAGCTCGATAACCTGGTTACATTGCAGGAGCAAACAGCTCCACCGCAGTTGTATCGCTACAACCGGTTTGTTTCTGCAACGGTTTCTTCCGGACTTGCCCAGGGAAATACCATTGGTGATGGAATTGAAGAGATGAACCGCATTGCTGATGATGTACTGGATGAAACCTTCCGTACTGCCCTGGCGGGTGATTCAAGAGACTTTCAGGAAAGCGCATCAAGTCTGATGTTTGCATTCCTGCTGGCTTTGATACTTATTTTCCTTGTGCTTTCGGCTCAGTTTGAAAGTTTCAGAGATCCGCTTATCGTTATGATGACAGTGCCGCTGGCATTAACCGGAGCTTTATTCTTTATGTGGTATTTTGATATTACTATGAATATCTTCAGCCAGATAGGTGTCATCATGCTTATCGGTCTGGTATCCAAGAATGGTATTCTCATGGTGGAATTTGCCAATCAGCGGAAGCAGCAGGGTATGGAAAAGCTTGATGCCATAAAATTTGCTGCAGCTGCCCGGTTCCGGCCGATTCTGATGACCAGCCTCTCAACCATTCTCGGAGTATTACCTTTGACCCTTGGCCTTGGCGAAGGTGCTCAGAGCCGTATTGCCATGGGTGTGGCTGTTATCGGTGGATTAATCATTGCAACTTTTCTTACACTTTATGTGGTTCCGGCCATTTATTCCTATGTTTCAAGTTCTAAAAAGAATATAAGTGATGAGCCGATTTAAGCTGATTTTTACTGGTTTATTATTGATATTTACTTCTTATGCCGGAGTGCTGGCTCAACATGCATTGTCATTGGAAGAGTTTATTGATATTGCATTGGAGCAGAATTACTCTCTGCGTATTGTGAAAAACCAGGAGAGAGTTGCAGGTAACAATTTCACCCGGGGAAATGCAGGCATGCTTCCCAGTCTTGATCTGAGATCACAATTTTCCGGAAATATCAACAATACAAATCAGAATCTTTTGGATGGCACTGAATTCAGCCAACGTGGAATTCACAACACCACATTCAATAATGCCTTGCAGGGAAGCTGGATGCTGTTCGACGGTTTCAGGGCGCAAATACGCTATGCTCAACTGGAAGAACTCAAAAACCTGAGTGAGCTCAACACTCGAATTCAGATTGAAAACCTTATTGCACGGCTTGCTTCAGAATATTATTTTTACATACAGCAAACCCAGCAATTTTCCAATTTACAGTATGCTGTAGATATATCCAAAGAAAGGGTTAGAATAGAGCAGGAGCATTTTTTACTGGGATCGGGTTCTAAAGTAACACTTTTGCAGGCTGAAGTAACTTTGAATGCTGACAGTTCGCGTCTTGAGCGACAATATGAAGTGCTGAGTGCATCACGTATCAGGCTTGCCGAGTTGCTTGCCCTACCTGATCTTTCTGAATCTGTGGTGCCGGCAGATACTTCTATAGTTGTAAATCCGGGCCTGAGATATAACGAACTTGAGAGTGATGTGATAAGCCAGAATGCTTCAATACTGGCAGCTTTACAAAACCGTAAAATCAGCGAGTATGATTTGGATTTGATAAGGTCGCGCACCTATCCTTACATGAATTTGAGTTCGGGTTACGGTTATACTTTCAGTACATCCCAAAGTGCTGCGTGGGAAAATCAACATACATGGGGCATGAATTACGGTATAACGGTTGGAATAAATCTTTACGACGGACGCAACCTTCAACGGCAGAAAAGTAATGCCCGCATAGAACTTGAGAGCCGCGACCTTGCAGTTGAACGGGCACAACAAGAATCTATTGCTGATTTGCTGACTATCTATAATACTTACTCCAATAATCTTCGTCTGCTCGACCTTGAAACCCAAAACCTTGAAGCAGCGCGTGAAAATGTGGAGATAGCTTTCGACAGGTATCGCCTGGGAGCACTCTCCGGGTTTGAGCTTCGTGAAGTACAAAGAAACCTGCTGGAAGCCGAAGAACGCCTGCTTTCCATTCAGTACCAGGCCAAAATGGCCGAAATAAGTCTGCTGCAGATTTCAGGAAGAATACTGGAAAGTTTTTAAAGGATATTATCTAATTCTTACCATTTATAGTGTAATTCAAATTTGCACTCTGTCTTCATTAAACAAACCTTTATCTGGTTGTCTTGTTTATAAAAAAGTAATTAGTTCCTGTATTTAAATCTAAGCCGAAAGATTTCTTATGAAACACTTATACATCTTTTCTGCATTTTTTCTTTTACTTTTCATATCATCTGTTTACAGTCAGCATGTTAACAGCGTTGATCAAATTTCATCTGCAACAGCTGAAGAAATTTCAGGATTGATTGACTTTGATGTACCTTATGGGGTTCGTTTTTATAAAATGACCTATAATACCATGGGTTCTGACGGATTATCTGATGTTGCTTCCGGTGTCATTGTAATTCCTAATAATGATGCAAATGATTTTCCTTTGGTTATTTATCATCATGGAACCAGCGCGAGTAGAGATGAGGTTCCATCTTCTTTAAATCTGGATTATGAAGCATATGCAGCCATCGGGGCAAGCGGCTTTGCTGTGATAGCTCCTGATTACCTTGGAATGGGAGAATCAAGAGGTTTTCATCCTTATGTACACCGCGAAACCCAGGCAAGAGCTTCCATAGATATGCTCAGAGCATTTCATGAATGGATTGAAAATGCAGATTATGCCGTAAACGATAAATTGTTTCTTACAGGCTATTCGCAAGGTGGACATGCATCCATGTCAACCCATCAGGAACTGGAACTTAATTATACTGATGAGTTTACTGTTACAGCAGCCACCCATTTATCCGGTCCATACAGCGTTTCAGGTGTTATGCGGGACCTGATGTTCAGCGAGAGCAATTACCTCTTTCTGGGTTTTATTCCTTACGTAATATTGGGTTATCAGGAGGTATATGGAAATATTTATAATGAACTTACCGATATTTTCCAACCGGTTTTTGTTCA
>SKSE01000264.1 GCA_007118135.1 Bacteroidales bacterium
AACACTGCCATGCGAGCCTTTGTATATCTTCAGGAAAAGGATATCATTTACAACAAGAGAGGAATTGGTTATTTTGTGGCAGAAGATGGATTTCAAAGAGCTCTTGATTTAAAAAGAGCAGAGTTCATTGAAAAAGATCTTCCGGTATTAATGAAAACCATGAAGCTGCTTGACATCACTTGTGATGAAATGGAAGCACTTTACAAAGAAAATGCATGATTTTTTTACAACCTTTAAAAATGACTAAAATGAAAAAGAGCAATATATTATTATTATCGGCACTTGGTTTTACTCTCATTGCCATAATCGTTCTGTTGTTTTCTGTCAGATCATTTGTTTCAGCCAATATTATTAGAGGCGACGGAAATATAACAGAAGAATTCAGGGATATCGCTAACTTCGAAAAAATCAGGATCAGAGGAAATTATAAAGTTCAATTCACACAAGATAGTGTTATAGAACTCAGGCTGATTACAGATTCCAATCTTCACGAATATGTAAGAACTTCTGTCAGAAACAAAGAATTGATTATCGAATCAAAAGAATCGATTATGTCAGGTAAAGATATAAGTGTTAAGCTTAGCAACTTATTCATAACCGAGGTTGATGTTACTGCAGCAGCACATTTTACAACTGTAAATGAGCTGAATCTCCCGGAGTTAAGTTTGCTTTCATCCGCCGGTGCACGAATTGATATTACAGGATTTTTCGAAAATTTGACTGCTATTCAAAACGCAGGTTCGCGAATTGTGTTACGCGGAAAAGCTGATAAACTAAAACTCGAATCCAATGCAGGTGGTAGTATCGATGCCTTTGAACTGGAAGCAGGCTATGCAAATGTTGAAGCCAATGCAGGAGCAAGTGTAAATGTTAATGCGCGTGAACTGGAAGCCAGGGCATCAGCAGGAGGTACAGTAAATTATACCGGAAATCCGGTATTATACGGAATCAGCACAACTGCCGGTGGAAATATCAGACAACGCAACTAAAAGAAAACTTCAATAAAATAAGATAAATCCTTAACAAAACACAGGCTGATTCTTTTCCCGAATCGGCCTGTTTTTGTATTTTTGCAGGCAATTATTAATTGCATATACTTTTCTCATCTTAAATAATCTGCTTTGAGCCCTTACAAACACCTTTTTTTTGATCTTGACCGTACCCTATGGGATTTTGACCTTAACAACCTTGAGACATTTCTTGAGATGTGTCGTTATTTTAAACTGAGTGAAAAAGGTATAGACGATCCCAACCTGTTTTACAACATATATCAAAAAATTAACGTGGCTCTTTGGGAATCTTACAAAAAGGGAGAAATAACAAAAGAAAGACTCAATTTCAGCAGATTCTTTCACAGCCTTAACGTTTACAATATTGCCGATAATGAACTTGCTGCCCAAATGGCAGAATGGTACATCAGAGAAAGCCCCCTGAAAACCCATCTTTATCCGGGAACTTTAGAAACCCTTGAGCAACTGTTCCCAAAATACGAAATGCATATTGTTACCAATGGGTTTGAGGAGGTGCAATTCACTAAAATTGAAAATAGTGGATTAAAAGAGTATTTCCGAAGTATCATTACATCTGAAATGGCCGGTTATAAGAAACCTGATAAAAGATTTTTTGACTATGCCTTAAAGGAAACAGGAGCCAGGCCGGAAGAAAGTATCATTATCGGAGATGATCCTGAAGCAGATATCATGGGGGCTCACCAAATAGGAATGGACCAGATTTGGGTAAAACATAAGCCTGTAAAGCCTGAAACCACCAAACCTACTTTTGCAGTAAATAAATTGCAGGAAATTCTTGAAATTCTATAGATGCTTTGTTAGAGTTGCCAATACTGTTTCTCCGCCACGAACTGCTTCGCCCAACTTAACATTTACTTCAGTAGATACAGGCAGAAAAACATCAACCCTGGAACCGAATTTAATAAAACCCATTTCCGAACCCTGCTCAACAACATCTCCTTTATTGCTGTAACAAACTATACGGCGGGCTAATGCTCCTGCTATCTGGCGAATGAGTATTTCTCCATGAACGGGGTGATCAATAACCAAGGTGGTTCGTTCATTATCTATAGATGACTTGGGGTGCCAGGCAACAAGATACTTACCGGGATGATATTTAAAATAAGATATTCTTCCGCCTGCCGGATATCGGTTTACATGAACATTTACAGGTGACATGAAAATGGATAGCTGAATTCGCTCATCATGAAAATATTCATCTTCGGTTGTTTTTTCAATAACTACAACCTTTCCATCGGCAGGACATAATACCTGGTCATTATTAACTGGTATTTTGCGCACAGGTGAACGGAAGAATTGTAAAACAATAATAAAAACCACTACGAAAACTGCGTAACCGATATAGTGCCATGTAGTTTGTACCGGCCATAGTATATTAATTATTACCGACAGGCCGGCAATAAACAACAATGTCATAAAAAGGCTTGTATAACCTTCCCTGTGTATTTTCATGTTAAACCTTTTATTACCAATTAATTAAAAACTTATCCCAATAGTTACTTTCAAGCATCATGCAATGAAAAAAAGATAAACAAAAACAAACGGTGTGGCCATAATCAAGCCGTCAAAACGATCAAGAATTCCTCCATGGCCGGGTAATAATGTTCCGCTGTCTTTGCATTTTACGCTTCTTTTCAGCATTGACTCAAACAAATCACCGTAAGTACTCAAAACTACTACGATGACCCCAATTAAAAGCCAATCCAATCTTGTGATTTCATGATAGAACATTCCAATAATCCAGGCAGTAATTAAACATAAAATCCCACCTCCTGAGGTACCTTCCCATGTTTTTTTTGGAGAAACCCTTTCAAAAAGCTTATTTTTTCCGATTGCGGTACCCACAAGATAAGCACCGGATTCATTTACCCATACAAGGAAGAAAAATCCAAGAACGGTTGAATAATTATATGTTTCATGATGAAATCCCGGATTAGGAAAATAGTTTAACAATGCAAAAGGCACGGCCACATATAGCAACCCAAAAAATGTAAATGCCACATTTGTAAAAGGGTGTGGTATGTTCCTGTATAATTCAAGTAAAAAAACCAGAAATATGAGAAGGAAATTAATAAGCAAAATTTCAACAGGGGCCAATTGCATAGCAACAAAAGCATTGGAAATAAATAAAAACGCCCCGGCAATAGTACCCAAAACCTTGTTAGGTCTGATATCAACTTTTTCAAGTAAGGAATAAAACTCCCACAATCCCAGTATGGTAATCAAAAGAAACAGTCCCGTAAAAACATACCGGCTGTATACAACAGAAAAAATAATGAGAATAACAATAAAAATGCCCGTAACGGTCCGTTTTGCTAAGTTACTCAAAGCTTTTCCCTTTCAATTATCTGCCTTGCCCTAAGTATGTGATCGGGGCTGACATAAAGTTCTATCTCACCAAATAAATAGGCTGAATCTTTTTTACTCAGCGAGAAACATTTTATACCATTGTCTTCAAGAACTGCCTTGACAATTTCAGCTTTATACTCCTGTTGAGTACTGTAGATAACCTGCCAATTCTCGTTCATACTTTCGCAAAGATGCAATTATTTTAATATTTCTCAAA
>SKSE01000204.1 GCA_007118135.1 Bacteroidales bacterium
CACCTGAATCAATTTAACACGATTTAATCCTATGTTTATCAGCATTTTAAACAAGCATATTAATTACCTAATAACCCATTAACCTAATAACCCATTAACCTAATAACTCAATTAACCCAATAACCTATTAACCCAACAAACCAACAAAAATGATTGACATCAGAGTTCCGGAAGCAGGAGAATCCATAACGCAGGTTGAACTGGCCAAATGGCTGGTTGAAGATGGTGAATACATAGAAAAGGATCAGGAAATTGCAGAAATAGATTCTGATAAGGCAACCCTAACCATAAATGCCGATGATGATGGAGTAATTAAGATTATTATTGAAGAAGGTACAACCATTGAGCCCGGGAAGGTTATCGGTCAGATTGACAATTCTGTTAAAAGAGAGAAAAAAGCAGATGCTGAAGCTTCTTCACAAAATGAAACAGAAGACAAAAAGAACGATAGCAAAGTATCTGAAGAAAAAGTTGCAGAGAAAAAACCCGATACTGAAGTAAGTGAGAAGCAGGAAAGCAAGGTTATTTCTGCAGAAGAATTCACCCTAAGCCCACAGGCGAAAAAATTGCTTGACGAACTGGAGATTGATGGAGAGAAAATCATTCAAAACCCCAACAATAAAAGAATAACCCGTAAAGATATTTTGCAGGCCATTGCAAACCAGTTGCAAAAGGGAATGAGTTCATCAGAAACGGATTCTGCATCGGTTACTTCCTGGGAAGGTAGCCGTGATGTTGAAAAAGTTAAAATGACCACATTGCGACGGAAAATTGCCGAACGCCTGGTCGCTGTTAAAAATGAAACCGCCATGCTAACAACCTTCAACGAGGTTGACATGTCGGGCATAATCAATATCCGCAACCAGTACAAGGATAAATTCGAGAAAAAGTATGGCATCAAACCGGGCTTTATGTCCTTCTTTGTCAAAGCTGTTACTTCTGCATTACCCCTTTTTCCCCATTTAAATGGCCAGATTGACGATGGACATATTGTTATGCCTGATTATGCTGATATCGGAATTGCCGTTAGCACACCCAAAGGTTTAATGGTACCCATAATCCGCGATGCACAAAAAAAATCGCTTGCTGAAATTGAAAAAGAGATCGGGGAGCTTGCCAAAAAAGCCCGCGATAATAAAATTACCATAGAAGAGCTTACAGGTGGGACCTTTTCCATTACCAATGGTGGAGTATTTGGCTCCATGTTATCCACACCCATAATCAATCCGCCGCAAAGTGCTATACTGGGCATGCATAACATTGTTGAACGAGCAGTTGTTATAAATGGAAAAGTTGACATAAGACCTGTTATGTATGTTGCTCTGTCCTATGATCACCGCATTATTGATGGCAAAGAATCGGTTGGATTCCTGGTGGCAGTAAAACAGTTTCTTGAGAATCCGGCTTCTATGCTTTCGCCAGGGAAAAAACCCGAAGAACTCCTGCTTGGACTTTAGAGTTATCCTGGAGTTTCATTCCTGATACCAAGACCAAATCTTATAAATTGGAAGTCAAATTAAGATTCGCCTCCCAGCGGGTCTTCGTCAAAATTTTTCAGCCACCCCACCAGAATATATATTATGGGAGTATCAATAAGTGCTGCAAAGAACTTAAACAGATAGCTGTTAATAATCAATATGATAACTGCAGAAAAACCAGTTATACTGTCACCCAGATTACCTGATATGTAAAGGATTGTGATAATTGCAGTAGAATCAACCAATTGGCTTACCATTGTAGAAGCATTATTACGCAACCACAGATGCTTTCCACGGGTTTTCTTTTTCCAGAAATGAAACAAACGCACATCAATGGTTTGAGCAGTAAGGTAAGCAAACATGCTTGCCAGTGTATTACCAACCATGTAACCATAAACACCATCAAACAAGTGCAAGCCAGCACTTACGCCATCAGCGTTGGGTAAGTAATAGTTTAAAGTCATGAGAAGTATCATGAAAATATTCACACTAAAGCCAATCCAAACAACCAGCTGGGCTTTTTTTCGCCCAAATAATTCACTGATAAGATCTGTTGCAAGAAAGGTTACAGGGAATGCAATCAATCCTGCCGGAACAATCATTGAATAAATATTTCCATCTCTCACAAGGGCAGGAACAAATGGAAGTAACCATTCAGGCAGGTTTAAATTAAACAGGTGTATGAACTTGGTAGTACCAATAAGGTTTCCCACAATTAGAGCTGTAATAAAAAGGCTACTCAATGCGAGAAACAACGCATCGCGGGTGTAAGGATTATTGGGCAATCGCGAAATTTTCATAGTACAATTATTTGATAATCTGCTAATGAAATTGTAAACAAGCCGTATTAAAAAATGTTGAACAATTGTAATTTTGTACAATCGCAAAGATAAAAGCAACAAAATCTCTAAATAAAGAATGATATGGCTTTAATTAAATCAGTACAAGGTTTTACTCCAAGGTTTGGAAAAGACTGTTTTCTTGCAGAAAACGCAACAATAATCGGCGATGTGGTAATGGGTGATCAGTGCAGTGTATGGTTTAATGCAGTGGTAAGAGGCGATGTGCATTATATCCGCATTGGCAATAAGGTCAATATTCAGGATGGGGCCATTATTCACGGCACCTACGAAACTGCTCCAACAAATATTGGCAATAATGTGTCCATTGCCCATAATGCTATAGTGCATGGATGCACCATTGAAGATAATGTGCTGGTAGGCATGAATTCGATTATAATGGATAATGCTGTTGTAGGAAGTAACAGTATTATCGCCGCAGGTTCTGTAGTTTTAGAGAATACCATAATTGAACCTGGAAGTGTGTATGCCGGAGTCCCGGCAAAAAAAATAAAAGACAATAATCAGGAACTGACCAGCCATTTGCTGGACAGAATTTCAAACAATTATATTAAATATGCCGGATGGTATAAAGATGAAGAAGAAGGCTAAACGAACTCTTCCTATTCTTTTGTCTTACAGGTTTTTATCCCAAACAATATATATAGCGGGCAAAAACTCACCAGACTTGTAAGCACAAAAACTATACTAAATACTCCCAATACAATGGCTAATGTATCTGTTAAAACATTGGTATAAATCAGCACACCCATTACCAATGCAATCAAAACACGGATTACTTTATCCGCAGTTCCCATATTTGCTTTCATTTGCTACTGTTTTTAAGTTGATATGAATAATAGCTTAAAACAAAAATCCGGAATGCATTATTCGGTTTTTCTTTTAATTAATTTGCATAAAATACCTTAAGGATCAGAAATATACAGGCAATATTAAATACCTATCGAAAATTTAAGTCAGAAAAGAAAATCCCGCAAAAATAATTAATAATGAGCCAAGATAAATAAGCCAGTAAGGTTTTTGTTTCACAGGGTTTCTTCCCCACATTGCTACCGCCAATTTATACATAAACGGTCTGTTTCTGGAAATAAAACTATAAGTATGATCGGCTATAAATTCGGCTATTTTACATTTCTCATAAAGTGGCATAAGCCAACGGTATCGTTTCCCATATCGAAAAGACCGGAATGCTGCTGCCGGTCCGGTGTAAATCCTTCCATCCACATCAATAAGCCTCACAGCCTGTTTAAAATAACGAAGTTCAATATCGGGAAACTTATGTGCAACCTTTGCATAGGGCTCGTAGATTACCTTATCTCTTGAAAACATTTTCCAGTGCAGCACCCAGTAATGGCAAAATCCGCAATTTCCATCCCATGCCAATATGGGTTTTTCGCCTGGTAAATACTTGGTTTTTTCTAACTTGGTAAACATAACTCAAATGAATTTTCTAACAACCTTAGCAGCATACATAAAATTAATAAATCTTACCGGCTTAATCAAACAACTAAATTATACTGCACAAACGAAAAATATTATAATAAAAAATAAACTGGTAATTTTATACTTAAAACTTTGTTTGCTCAAAGTTGTTTGAATTATATAGTCTTTTTTTTTTAAAAAAAGTAATTACATGAACCTAAAAATATATCCTCATGAGTAAAATAGCATTCTTTTCCACACAACCCTATGATCGCAAACTTTTTGAGAACGCATCAGAAAAACATAGTTTTGAATTTTTCGAGACCCGTTTGCGGGCTCAAACTGTTAATCTTACGCAAGGCTACGATGGAGTTTGTGTTTTTGTTAACGATAAACTTGAGGAAGACGTCATTCAGGGTATTTCAGAAAATGGAATTAAGCTAATTGCCTTGCGTTGCGCAGGATTCAACAACGTGAATCTCAAAGCAGCTAAAAAATATAATGTCAGGGTTTTGCGCGTACCGGCTTACTCCCCCGAAGCAGTTGCAGAACATGCCCTGGCACTCATGATGACTTTGGCCCGAAAAACACATAAAGCTTATAACCGGGTACGCGACGGTAACTTTTCTTTGGTAAACCTCAACGGTTTTACCATTCATGGTAAGATCATCGGAGTAATCGGAACCGGACAGATAGGTCAGGCTTTCTGCAAAATATTAACCGGAATGGGGGCTAAAATAGTTGCCTACGACAAATATCCGTCGGATGCAATGAAAAAGCTGGGAGTTGACTATAAAGAAATGGATGAGGTGCTGCAGGAAAGTGATATTTTAAGCCTGCACTGTCCATTAACCCCCGAAACCCATCATATCATAAATGAAAAAACGCTCGGTAAAATGAAGAAGGGTGCCATGCTTATCAATACCAGCAGAGGAAAACTTGTAGATACTTCGGCAGTAATAGACGCGCTTAAAACAGAGCATCTGGGATCCCTTGCCATTGATGTTTATGAGGAGGAAGAAAAATTATTTTTCAGAGACCTTTCTGAAAAAATCATCAGAGATGACCAGATCTCCAGACTAATGATATTCCCGAACGTATTGATAACAGCACACCAGGGGTTTTTTACCCAGGAAAGTTTAAATCAGATTAAAGAAACCACACTGAAAAACTTTGACGATTTTGAAAAAGACAGAGACAGCGAAAATGAAGTAAGCTGCGAATTAATTAAAGACTGCTGAAAAATACAAATAACAAAATCCGGGATTATACTTTAAACAGGTTATTTCTGATTGCGAAAGTAACCAGCTTAACGCTGCTGTCAACACCCGTTTTGCGGAAAAGATTAGCCTTGTGTCCATCAACAGTTCGCTGGCTGATAAACAACTGTTCAGCAATTTCTTTAATGGTAAATCCCTGACAAATAAGGTTTAATACTTCCATTTCTCTTTTTGTCAGCTCTTCCCTTAGTTCAGGTTCGGCATCAGCAGTTTTGGATTTTCTGTTAACCAGGGAGTTTGTTAGTACAGGTAACAACTCATCGGAGAAATAATTCTTATTGTCAGAAACCAGCTCAATCGCTTTGTGAAGTTCATATTCTTCAACAGTTTTAAGCAAAAATCCTTTTATTCCTGCTTCCAGCATACTTACCAGGTATTCTTCCTCACCAAACATACTGATGGCAACTATTTTTAATCCCGGATAATCTTCTACAGCTTTTTTGGTGGCTTCAATTCCGTTCATAACAGGCATCTGAATATCCATAAAAACTATATCAGGCCTTTCATTACTAATCATATCAAGAAACTCCTGGCCATTGGATGCTTCACCAAATATTTCAACCCCAGGAATTTCTTTTAATAGTAGCATTAATCCTTTTCTGAAAATATGCTGATCTTCAACGATCATTATTCTGAGCTTCTTGTTATTCATGACCGGATTTTTGATTTACATATGAAAGTTAAATATTTTTCACAATTACAAATGTAACGATAAATAAACATGTTAAAACGAAATTTCAAATTTTCAAATGGGTATTTCCATGTAAAAATGAAGAAATCCATCTTTATCTTTAATGTAGCTACCCTTACCATATAAGAAATTAATACGACTGAAAATATTTTTTAACCCCTGTCCGCTCTCTTTATTTTTATATGCTTTTTTGAAATCGAAACCTTTGCCATCGTCTTTATAATTTACTATCAGCAATTTGCCCTTGACGGAGAAATCAAGAATTATACGCTTCGCTTCTGCATATTTAAGAGTATTATTGATTAGCTCAAGTATTATACGATAAATATGTGTTTCCGTATTATTATCATGTATTTTCAAATCATGTGGGAATTTGAATTCAAAAATGATGCTTCCGGTTTTGTTAAGTGCATCACCAAAAGATTTGAGTGCTTTTACCAAGCCATGATCCATTAGCAAACTGGGCATCAGGTTATTGGCTATTGTGCGGGTTGATTCAACAGCCTCATTAATGGCAGATTTCATTTCTTCGAGCAGATCCTGTTTTTCTTCAAAGTTTTTGCTCTCTTTTTGCAAAAGTCCTGTATAGATTTTCAAGGTAGAAAGTATTGCTCCCAAACCATCATGTAAGTCCTTAGAAAATCTTTTTCTTTCGTTTTCCTGAGTTTCAAGTATGGCATTTAATACTTCCCGTTCATGCTCCTTTTGCCTTGTAATATCTCTGACAGCCAGCACATTAATCATTTCGCCTTTATATTGAATAGGTTGATGCTGCACCTGACCAAAAAATGATGAACCATCATTCCTGGTAAATAGAATATCCCAGGGTCCTGGCTCACCTCTTTTGTTTATTTTATTTAGCAACCGTTCACCATCTGAATCCAAAAATGTTGATATGGAAGAACGGATTGCATTGCTTTCATCCAATCCAAATAATTCAAGGGCAGCTTTATTGGCTTCAATGATTACTCCTTCCTTCAAAAAAACAACCGCTTCAAATGCTGTTTCTGACAAAGCTTTAAATTTTTCTTCTGCCTGCTTACGATTTTCTACTTCAATTAAAAGCCCTTTATTTACATTCGTAATTTGATCTCTCGAATACTTCAGTTCAAGATGTGTGCTAACCCGGGCAAGAATTTCAGCTTTATTTATGGGTTTAGAAATAAAATCTACTGCTCCGACTTCGAAACCCTTTACCATTTCCTCGGTATTATTAGCTGCAGTTATAAATATTACAGGAACATCTTCAAGACTTTTGTTTTGCTTAAATTGACTGCAGGTTTTGTAGCCATCCATCCCTGGCATAAGAATATCAAGTAAAATAAGGTCAGGCGTTTTTTGCTCCGCCTTTATTAAAGCATCCTCACCCGAAGTTGACCCTTCAACAATATGTCCGGCAGATTCAAGAATACGGGTTAATATTTTCAAACTGAATTTGTCATCGTCAACTATAAGAATCAGGCTTTTGTCTGGACTCATGAATTACTGGTTTATTTAGTACCCTAAGATACTAATTTGTTTTAACTCTTAAGGGGAGTCTTATCAGTTTTGTTTTCTGTCAAAATAGATATTTCACCTACCAGTTAGCGTAAAAAATCGCTCTTGCAAAGTATGAAAGAAAATGTATAATTATTGATTTTCAAGACTAACCTATAAAACTTGCATGTGTAAAGTTATAAAAAATACACAAAGGCACATTTTTTTTCTCTGACAATCAAAAAAAGTGTATCTTTAACAGATAGTACTTCATCTTAATTGAACTATTTATATCGTTAAAAGAACTATTATGCAGGTAGATTTTAAAAATGGCTCAATAAACTTTGAGGCATACGGTAGTGGCGAAGTTCTGGTACTTTTACACGGTTTTACAGAATCATTAAAGATATGGTATGACTTCAAGGATAAACTGGCAAAAAAATTCCATGTTATCCTGATTGATCTACCTGGTCATGGCATGAGCAGTATCATTAACGAAGTGCATTCAATGGAGTTAATGGCTGACTCTGTAAAAGCTGTAATAGATCATCTTCGTATTTCATCAGCCGTTATGGTTGGCCATTCTATGGGCGGCTATGTCAGTCTTGCCTTTGCCAGAAAGTATTCATCGTTGCTTAAAGGCATGGGGTTATTTCACAGCACATCACTTGCCGATAGTGACGAAAACAAGGAAGCAAGAGAAAGAGCCATTGCAATTATCAGGAATAACCACAGTCGTTTTTTACTGAACTTTATTCCCGATCTTTTTGCCCCGGAAACCCGGGAGCTATATAAAAGCGAGATACAAGTGCTGGTTGACGAGGCAATGAATATGAACCCGCAGGCCCTTGTGGCAGCTCAACTGGGAATGAAAGAACGTACCAGTACCCTTGATGTGCTGATTAATGCACCTTTTCCGGTTTTGTTTATTGCAGGCCAGAAGGACAACAGAGTACCATTCGAAAATATCTGGGTGCAAATGGCACTTACTGAAACAGCTTATTCATTGATTTTGCGAAACTCAGGACATATGGGCTACATCGAAGCCAAAGATAAAACTTTGGATTTTGTTGAGAATTTTACCCGAAGTTGCTTTAAAAACCAAAAATAAAATGACTTTTCACATAATACAAAAGGCTCCCGCAAAGGAGCCTTTTTTGCTAGCAATTGGTTCAAACTTTTATTTAAAGTATACCTTGTATGCCCAAGGGTCCATTTTCAGTGAAAAGTCAGCTTCAATGGTCTTTTCTTCATCCGAAAAAAGTTCGGTGTAGGTTCCGGCAAATCCTTCTCCGGTAAAAGTCACGGTATTGGGCTTTGCTGCCAGATTGAGAACCACAAACACTTTATCTGCATCCTTCTCCCTGGTAAAAGCAAAAATACTGTTATCATTATTGGTATTTACCCTTTGCATTTCACCACCGGCCAGGCCATTCCACAAAGACCTGTTAGTGCTCTTAAGTTCGAAAAGCTTGGTATAAAAATCCTGGTATTTCAAATCACTCCAGTCTATCTCATCCTTTTCGAAAAACTCGAGCATTTTATCAAGACCTGCTTCCTGTCCGTTGTAAAGCAGAAACATTCCTTCAACAGTATTTGAAAGCACTGCAAATGCTTCCATAGCATCTCCCAGCCTGTCAAAGACTGTGCCTGCCCACGAATTTTCATCATGGTTGGAAATGAAGTTGATTTTATAGGTTCCAATTGGGTAATGGCTTACACTTCTGTTAAAAGTATAGGTAACAGCCTGTACCTCTTCTTGCGAGTCTTGATTCTCAAGGGGCTTACCAAAAAAATAGTTGTCAAGAGCACTCACATTTTGGTCTCCACGGGCTATGCTATTCATGGTATGATGAGAAGTCCATGAATACCCTGCATTGAAAGCGTGCTCCATGAGCTCAGGATGGTCAGCTTCGGCAAGCATGAAAATGGGCTTTACACTTTCCAGTTCGCGGCGGGCACGATTCCAGAATTCTGTGGGAACCATGTAGGCCACATCACAACGAAAGCCATCAATATTAACCTCTTTTACCCAGTAAAGCATTTCAGCAATCATAGCATCCCAAAGATCATGATTCGAAAATTCCAGTTGAATTACATCAGACCAGTCAGTATCATGCGGTGGAGTAAAATTACCATCCGCATCAGTATAATAAAACTCCGGGTTGGTTTGAGTCCAGGGATGATCCCAGGCTGTGTGATTGGCAACCCAATCAATGATAACATACATCCCCATTTCATGAATCTGATTTACAAGATTCTGAAAATCTTCCTTGGTGCCAAATTCAGGGTTTATCCCTGTGTAGTCCTTTACAGAGTAATAACTTCCCAGGGTACCTTTTCTTTCAACTTCACCGATAGGTGTAACGGGCATAAACCATAAAATATCTACCCCCATTTCCTTCAGCCGGGGAAGATGCTCGGCAAACGCGTTAAATGTTCCTTCAGGGGTAAACTGTCTTACGTTCACCTCATACAAAACTGCATTTTTACTCCACTCCGGATGAGATACAGTGCTAACCAGTTTCTCAATAGTAGTATCTGCCGGTTGACGCATCTGGCATGAGATCATAAGTATGCCTGCAATTGCAAGAAGAAACAAAAATTTTCCGTTAATTTTTAATTTTACTTTATTCATAGTTTCGTTTTTTTAAAATTCTACAAGTCAATTTGCCTGTTGAGATAGTCATCCACATCCATAGGTTTGGGAGTATAGACACCATCAAAAAAGTCGGATGATATAAGAAAATCTGCAGTGGCTCTGTTACATGCTGTGGGAATATTGTACAGAACGGTAATCCGGAGTAATGCTTTAACATCCACATCATGCGCCTGTTGCTGCATGGGATCCCAGAAAAACACCATCATATCAATTTTACCTTCCACAATCAGAGAACCCAACTGCTGATCTCCACCCAAAGGGCCTGATTTCAGTCTGGTAACATTAAACTCCAATCCGTCTCCCCCTTTTGTACAATTTGATTTAAGAGTTTCTTCCAGAAGTTTTCCTGTGGTACCTGTGCATATCAGGTTATGTCTTGACAATATCTCACGGTTCCAGCATGCCCATTCCACGAGTTCTTTTTTGCGGTTATCGTGCGCTACAAGTGCAACGTTTTTTCTTGGTTTTTTGGTAGTCATAATTGAGGATTAAAAAGTTTAATACGTAAGAACTTCAAAACTATTGGGAGCCATGACTATATGCAGCTTGGTTCCTTCTTTATAAAAATCAGCATTAAAATGCGATGTATAATTCACATGCATAAAATTAGGCAACAGATCAACGGTAACGGTTTTAGGCTCCCTGCTTTTGTTGAAAACCACAATGACCCTGTTTCCAAAATAAAACCGGGAATAGGCATAAATATCATCAGTTACCTTCAGGGTATTGAAATCGCCATAAACAAAGGCCATATTTGAACTTCTGAGCCTTGTGAGTCTTTTAAGATTATCCTTCACTTTTTGCTGATTATCGGTAAGACCATTAAAAATCATGGGTCTTCTGCTGTCGGGATCGTTGGCCCCGGGAATTCCTATTTCATCACCATAATAAATTACCGGTATCCCGGGTATAGTCATAATGAATGCTGTAAGAGATGAAAGCTTATTATATCCCACGGGATCTCCCACACCTATAGTTCTTTCCCATCCAGATTCTGTATCATCCTCTTCAAAACTCAAATCACCACCGGCATAGGAAATAAACCTGGGCATATCATGATTTCCTGTAATGTTGCCCATGAGATTTTGAAATCCGTAATACCCAAAGCTTTGATACAAGGAATAATCAAGGCGCTTAAAAGACTCATCGTCGAGTGCAAAAACTGCGCGGGCATCCCAGTACAGGTTGAAATCGAATTTTCCATCCAATAAGCCTGAACCTATATAACCACTTATTAAATCATGGCTTCCGAAGGTTTCACCGATCTGGAAAAGACGTTTGTTTTCTGGGTACATTTTTTCTTCTTTCAACTTCTTGGTTAGAGCACGCCAGAATTCAAAGGGAACGTGTTTGGTGGCATCGTGCCGGAAACCGTCAAGATTAAAACGGTCAATCCAATAGAAAGCACTGTCTACCATGGTCTCCACTACCTCCGGATTGGAAAAATCAAGACTTGGCAAAAAGTCATCAAACCAGGTGGTAAGTCTGTGTTCATCCCATATCCTGATGTTCTGACGACCGTCGGGGAGATCAAGAGTGGTTTTCCAGTGGGGATTTTCAATGATCAGCGGATTGTTTTTGTGTACATGATTGGAAACAAAATCAAGGAGTACACTTATTTCGCGTTCATGTGCACTTTTCACAAGTTTCTCAAGCACTTCATCATCACCAAAGCGATGGTCGATGGTAGTCAGGGTAATGGGCCAGTAGCCATGATAACCGGTGTATTTTCTTTTGGGTTCGGGAAACTCAATGTAAGCTTCCAGCGGATTTTGTGTGATGGGTGAAAACCATACTGCATTCACTCCCAGATCGGTAAAATATCCTTCCCTGATTTTCTGCAGAACGCCGTCAAGATCGCCACCGTGGTAGTTTGCCCTATCGGCTACCTCGGGGTCATCAACAGGATCATCTCTTTCGGGGTTGCCGTTAAAAAACCGGTCGACCATAAGGAAGTACATAATGGTAGCTTCCCTGTCTTCACGGGTAAGTTCTTCGGGGTTTGTAACCGGTAGTCCTTTGTGCAAAGGAATAAGCAAATCATTGGCTACTCCATGCCTGTTATAAGCCAGCACCCTGATAAAACTTCGCTCCTTATCAAATGCATCGCCGGGTATATACAGGTGCATATGCTGCCCGTGCCTTATCATGTTTTCTTCGGGGATCCGGAAATTTTCCCAAAAAGCAATTACCTTGTCAACTTCATTTACCAGTTGCAGATTAATATCATTTCCCTTAAAACCTGTTGAATAAATACGAGGAAGCAAGCTGCGGTCCGTATTGCCGATTTCTATCAATGAATTGTAACCCCCTGCATTATTAGAAACTTTTTCGGGATTGGCCGGGTCAAGCATATCTTTACCATTGGCAACGATTAGGTACTGATAACGACCGGGGTTCAGACTTAGTGTAAGCTGCCATTTGCCATCCACAAGTGTCATGGGCTCAGGAATCCAGTCAGTCATTTGTCCTCTGATGGCAACATTGCGGTATCTTATCCCATCAGGATCAAAAGAAAATGTGTACTCCTGGCGTACAGACTTCCGTGTAATCAGACTGTAAGGTTTACCATCCAACCATATACGTACCTCAGTGTAATGAGGAATATTCAAACTTCTGGGGGTAAGATACAGTTTGCTGCTATCATTTGATATTCTTACACGCAGCGACGGATGTACTGTTACCGAATCTATCCTTTTAACCGATTCGGAGTGAAAATAGTCGGCAAGTACCACTTCTGTTTCATCTCCCTGAAGTTCAATAAGAGAAGCCAGGCCAAAAATATCATTCCCTTCGGGAAACAAGGAAGCCGGACGGGGAGTGCAACCTATATACAAAACCACAATTACCCATAAAATTCCCCTGAGATTCAAAACATTTTTTACTGCTCTCATGATGAAAAGTTTTTAATGAATTATGCAATAAGTCGGGTTAAATCATACTACCCTTACCAGAAAGAAGTTCTTTTTACCCCTCTGTGCCAATATATATTTATCATTCAGCAGGGCAGAATGTCTGA
>SKSE01000041.1 GCA_007118135.1 Bacteroidales bacterium
AGATAGGAACACATCCCGAGAAAGTAGGCAAAAACCATATTGTCGATGAATATCGACTTTACAAATATATTTACTAAATCTTGCATTTTTTCAAAGTTTTTAAGATGAATAAATACTTATCATCATTAACTGATATCAACAAGACCTCTGTCTCGATGACGATGAACCCAGATAATAACACCTACCGTAATTAATGCCATTGGAGGCAGAATCATAAAACCATTATCTACATAACCAATATCGTATAGAAAATTGGGAATCATTTGATATCCCATGAGAGTTCCAGATCCCAGAAATTCTCTGATGGCAGCAACAAGAAGAAGTATACTTCCATAACCGGCCGCATTACCTATACCATCAAGGAAAGAAGGCCACACTTTGTTTTGCAGTGCATAAGCTTCAAGCCTTCCCATGATAATACAGTTTGTAATAATCAAACCAACAAATACGGATAACTGACGGCTTACATCATATACAAATGCTTTAAGAACCTGGTCAACCAGAATAACCAATGATGCAATAACAGTCAATTGTACAATAATACGTATCCGTGGTGGTATACCATGACGTAATAATGAAATAATAACATTTGCTAAACCCATCACTGCAACAACAGCAATTGCTAAAACCAGAGAAGCTCTTAACTGCACTGTTACTGCCAAAACTGAGCATATACCAAGTACCTGAACAGTAATAGGGTTGCTCTTACCAATGGGCTCACTTAATAGTTTTCTGTTTTTGGGTGAAAACAGAGTTTCTTTAGGTGCTGTATTTTGTTCGCTCATAGTGTTTTTTGTTTTTCAAAATATGGTTTATAAACTCTAAGACCATCACGCAACATGGCTGTTACACCATTGGAGGTGATTGTGCCACCGGAAATTCCATCCACAGCATGTGGATCATCAGCAGGAGCTGTGCCTCTTACAACCCTTACTGAACGAAAATCTCCATCATCATCAAATATTCTTTTTCCCATAAATTGTTGCTGAAATGGAGGATCTGCTATTTCAGCCCCGAGTCCGGGAGTCTCGCTGGCATGATCAAAGTTGGCACCTGCAATTGTGTTCAAGTCTCCTTTAAAACTAAGATAACCCCAAATTGCTCCCCATAGCCCGTTACCTCTCACCGGAATAATATAATAAAGTTCATTTTCAACATCTGCAATAAATAAGGGAAGTTGTCTTTCTTCTACAGGTTTTCTGTTTTCATCACGCAGGTCTACTTCAAAAGCATCACCTTCAATCTCTTCTCCTAAATGATTCAGTACCTTGGCATCTACAATATATTGCTCAAAAAGTTCAATTGCTTCTGCCCTTGGAGCAGGAATTCCAATAGTTGATAAAATATTCTGCATTTTTTCGATGCGCATATTTCTTTCCTGTAAAGGCCTTAACAGGGTTGCAGCAGATGAAAGTACCAATGCTACAACAACAACCATTACAGAAGCATAAATAAAAACATACCGGTTACTCATTTTTGTCTATTTTAGATTTTTTAAGCCTGTGTTTGTAAACGAATCTTTTGCATGCGCTTCATACGTCTTTTTACTCTTGATTCAACTACGTAATGGTCAATCAGAGGTGCAAAAACATTCATAAAAAGGATAGCAAGCATCATTCCTTCAGGATATGCGGGGTTAACAACCCTTATCAGAACAGTAATGACTCCTATCAAAACACCATAAATATATTTTCCAACACCCGTTTGCGATGCTGAAACAGGATCAGTTGCCATATAAACAGCGCCAAATGCAAACCCACCCATAATTAAATGCTTATAGGCTGGCATTGCCATGAATTCATTTACTGCAAATAGATTAAGGATTAACCCCATTGCCAGTCCACCTATAAATACAGAAGCCATAATACGAAAACTGCCTATACCTGTGGCTATAAGAACAGTGGCACCAAGCAAAACAGCAAGGGTTGATGTTTCGCCAATAGAGCCCGGAATAAAGCCAAAGAACATATCAAAGTCGGATGGCATAGTTCCTTCGCCGGCTGCCATTACAGCCAGGGCAGTGGCCCCTGAAAATCCATCTACCAATTGCTGACCTTCCTGCAAAGTGGTTTCTATCCATACCTCACCTGAAAGATAAGACGGGTATGCAAAAAACAGAAAAGCACGTGCCAGAAGCGCAGGATTCAGTATGTTCATTCCTGTACCACCAAAAACTTCTTTACCGATTATAACAGCAAAAACAGTTGCCAGTGCTACCATCCATAGTGGAGTAGTAACAGGAATCACCAGGGGTATTAACATCCCAGACACAAGGAATCCTTCGTTAACTTCATGATCACGGGACGTTGCAAAAATAAATTCAACGGCAAGGCCTGATGCATAACTTACTATAATAATAGGTAACACATGAATAAGCCCGAATAACACCTGATCTATAAATGCAACTTCTTCACCGGTGGCTCGATAATGCTGAAATCCAACATTCCAAATGCCAAAAAGAAGTGGTGGGATAAGTGCAATGATCACATGCACCATGGTTCTTTTCATATCAATGGCATCACGGATATGAGAACCAGACCTGGTAACATCTCCCTTTACAAAAAGAAAGGTCTCGAAAGCTTCAAAAGTCCTGTAGAACTTTTCGAAACGTCCGCCTTTTTCAAAATTAGGTTTTACCTTTTCAACTAAATTAATTAACGCCTTCAATTTCTTTTCCTTTTGGGTTAATAATAGCTTAATGTATATCTATAAAACTTTTCAAGCTTACGAGAATTCACTTCTAATAACATCCAATCCTTCACGAATGTGTTGCTGAATTTCAATTTTGGAAGGACAAACATATTCACAAAGTGCAAAATCTTCAGGAGCAACTTCATAAATACCAAGTTTTTCCATCATGTCAATATCATTGATCATGATTGATTTGATAAGCTGCATGGGCATAATATCCATTGGTAAAACTTTTTCATAAACGCCTGTAACCACAAATGGTCTTTCACCACTTCTGATATTGGTATTATGCCTGAACTTTTTCCAGGGCATTAAAAATGCAGGAAAGGATCTTGACACACTGAATTTGTCGAAATTTGGCATTATCCAGCTTAAAATTTCAGGTTTATCTCCTTCGGGCAATATAGTAACCATATCATCATAAAATCTGAGATAGTCATTTTGACCCACATGGGTTCCGGTTAATGCATCACCACTGATAATTCTCGAATTTACTTCTTCTTGAATACGAAGATTAGTTGAAATAATTTCGGAAATGGAAGTACCACTTACAACCCTGTAATATCTTGGATTGAGCACTTCCGGGCCTGCCAAAGCAATAATTTTCGATACATCATAAATACCTTTTTCAAAAAGTCTGCCTATTGAAATTAAATGTTGTACACCCACGTACCATACAACTTCGCCCTTGTCAACAGGATCAATATGATGTATCTGAATCCCTACATTTCCTGATGGATGTGGTCCGGAAAATCTGTGCAATTCAACTCCTTTGGCATTCAAAAAAGCACTACTAAGGTTGTTGTCAACGTGAACACTAAGATGTACTTTACCATCAG
>SKSE01000054.1 GCA_007118135.1 Bacteroidales bacterium
AATGGACAGGTATTTTTCAGACTGGGAAAAAGGTGATGTTCCCAGCCATACTTATCCAACACCTGTACCTCCTCCCGGTCGCAGAGTTGCCTTTGCCGAGAGAATGGGAGCTACCCAGTCGAATCTCGCAGTAACATATCCGTTATTTCTTACTCCGGGCCATGAAGATGCTATAAAAGTAAGTGTGATGAACAGTATTCTGGGTGGTGGTGTTTTCTCAGGTCGTTTGATGCAAAATCTTCGCGAGGACAAAGGCTATACCTATGGAGCACGTTCAAGTATCTCTACTGATCGCATTGTAAGCCGCTTTGTGGCTCAGACAGAAATTCGCAACAGTGTAACCGACAGCACTGTGGTTGAAATCCTCTATGAAATGGAAAGACTGATCAATGAGCCGGTAGATGAGGATGATCTGCAACTTGTAAAGAACTTTATGAACGGCTCATTTGCGCGCTCTCTTGAAAGCCCCAGAACCATTGCTAATTTTGCCTTAAATATAAAACGATTCGGCCTGCCTGAAGATTATTATGCAACCTATCTTGAAAAACTGGCTGCTGTTTCGGTTGATGATGTACAGCAAATGGCGAGCAAATACCTGAAGCCTGATAATGCCATTATTATCGCTGTAGGTAACAAGGAAGAGGTTGTACCGACCCTTGAGAAGTTCAGTGCCACCGGGGAAGTGGAACTCTTTGATGCTTTTGGTCGCCCGTGGGTGCCTGCTGAACTTGCCGAAGTTCCTGCTGATGTTACCGTAGAAACAGTGCTGGAGAAATACTTCAATGCCATCGGCGGTAAAGAAAATTTTGAAAAAATCAAAGATATGACCCAGGTGATGAAAACATCTATGATGGGAATGGAAATAACTCTTACCTCATATCAGAAAGCTCCTCACTATTTAAGAATTGAAACTGCCATGGGTGGCAATGTTATGTCGACCCAGCTTTTCAATGGTGAAATGGCAGTGGTTACTTCACCTATGGGCAAACAGGAATTTACCGAAGGGCCTGAGTTTGAAATGATGAAAATGCAGGCCATCATGAACATAGAGATGAACTACAAGGACTATGGCATCGTAAAAACCCTTGAAGGCATTGAATCTGTTGAAGGCAGAGATGCTTATAAAGTAGAGGTTGTAACACCCCAGGGCCAAAGAACTATTGAATATTACGATGTTGAAAGCGGCCTGAAGATTCGCACAGATTCCCCCCAGGGAACTGCAAAAATTTCTGATTACCGCGAAGTGGTTGTTCACGAAGGAGAAAAACCTTCCTTCTTTGCAAGGCTTTTCGGAAAGAGAGCCACTGAGTCGGTTGTTCTTATGTTTCCTCACCGGATTGAGCAACAGGCAGGCCCACAAACACTTGACCTGGAAATTGAAGAAATTTCACTCAATGTTAACCTTGACGCTTCAAAATTTGAGCTCTGATTTAAGAACATAGAGTGTACTTTACATGAAAAACCACCGTGTAATTAGTTATACGGTGGTTTTTTCGTTAAATTCGACTTTTGTGTGGTTCACATTTTAACCCTTAAAATATTCAAATAAGAATTCTATCTGCGATAGGGAAACTGATTATTTTTTTACAATTGTTTTTACTTTCCCTTTATGGAATTGAGTTTCCAAAACATCACCGTCCTTAAGAACGTTGGCATTGCGGATACTTTTACCCGATAGGCGTGTTATTGAATACCCTCTTTTGAGTATATTTTTTGGATTGAGAAGCTCGGTTTTGTTTACGAGTGTTGCTAAACGATTGGTCTCTAATACTTGAATTGCTTTAACTGCAGAAGATAGCCTAAACTCATAATTATCAATATTGCAGTGATTTCTGATAATTTTTTGAGAAGGCCTGACTGAAACCTGAAAACCCAGGCCGGAAATCCTTTCCTTCTTCTCATTCAGCATAAACTTTGATGCATGTTTCAGTTTACCAATTTTATCTCCCAATTGGATATTTTGAAGATTCAAAGTATTTGTTGCACCCCTTACCAAATTGCCTGTGAAGCTTGCAAGCAGCTTCTGTTCGTTCTGAAGGAACATCATGCCTTTTGATTGAAGCGTAGTTACTGCATTATCAATACGTTGCTCAAAATCACGGAATTTTTCAAGAATAAAATATGCCACATCTGTGGGCGTAATTTTATTGCTCCACGCCACCATCTCGGTTATGGTTTCATTGGTTGAATGGCCGATGCCGGTTATTACCGGAAGCGGGAACAATGCTGCCTCACGTGCCAGCTTATAATCATCATAGCAGTTCAAGCCGATGTCGCCCCCGCCGCCTCTTATAATGGCAACCATATCAAAACGGGATGCAGTTTTTTTTATGATGCGCAGTTGCGAAAGGATGCCTTCAACGGCTTTATCTCCCTGAAGCACTGACGGAAACAAATAGTGCCATATATGATAGCGGTCGGATTTTGATTTGAGAATATTCAGAAAATCATGGTATCCTTTACTGGTTTCAACGGAAATAACCGCAATTCTTTTGGGAAGCAAAGGGAAGGTAAGTTCTTTGTTTTTGTTAAAAATACCTTCTTTTTTGAGCTTTTCGATGGTCCTGGATTTTTCAAGAGCCATTTCTCCTAGTGTAAAAGCCGGTTCAATATCATGAATCTGAAGAGAAAGACCATAAACAGGATGGTAAGTAACAGAAGCCCTGAAGAGTATACTTATTCCCTCTCTTAGTTTATCGCCTGTAACCTCAGTAAACAGCCGGTTAAGCCTGCTGTAATCAGTTGCCCATATGGTAGCGCGCATTTGTGCCTGAATTACATTACCGGTTTTTTCAACCATTTCAGGATAACAATGACCGCTGCGGGGATAGTAGTTCAGTTTTGCAATTTCCGCCTTAATCCAATAGGTAGTGGTATAAGCACGCTCTATTACCGAGCGAAGGCTTTTACCAAGATCTGAAAGGGTATATATTTTACGGGTATCTTCTGTCATGGAAATACCTTACAAATTGAAGGATTATTACGGGTATTACAGATTAAGCTTTTCAATAATCTTAACAATATCATTGGTTCTTAAAGGTTTGGAAATATAATCATCCATACCGGCAAGAAAATATTTTTTACGGTCTTCATCCAGGGCATTGGCACTCAGGCCGATTACCGGTGGAGGATCAGGGCATTTGGATTTGATAAGTTTTGTAGCTTCCATTCCATTCATCACAGGCATTTGAATATCCATTAACACAAGATCAAATTTTTGCTGGGTGCAAATTTCAAATGCTTCTTTTCCGTTGGAAACAGCAACGACTTCATGACCGATAGAATTGAGCATAAGTGTAATTACCTTCTTATTAATTTCCTTATCCTCAGCTAAAAGAATTTTAAGAGCGTTAGTGATTCCGGTATCCAACAAATCATCGTAGATATACGAAGCATCCTCCAGGTCCTTTATTTCAGCAAGGAATGTAAACCAGAAGCTGCTTCCTTTGCCGGGTTCGCTGTCAACATCTGCTTCACCCCCCAGCAAGACCGAAAGTTCTTTACAGATTGACAAGCCCAATCCGGTGCCTTGTATATTCAGATCCTCATCAAGGGCATGAATTTGCGAAAAAGGCTTGAAAAGACTTTTCTTCAATTCAGGATGTATGCCCGGCCCTTCATCTGTGACCTGGATCTTTATCATTATCCTGTCATTTTTAATTCTTTCATCAATAGTTGCATCAAGTTTTACGACTCCTTCAGGTGCGTACTTGACTGCGTTGGAGAGCAGGTTGCTAATGATCTGGAAAATCTTTTGTTTATCAGCATTAATATATTCAGGCAGTTTATCAAATCCTTCCACATGAAGTTTTAAATCCTTTTTGCAAATGCTGGAAAAGAACTTTTCAGCTCTTGCACCAAGTTCTACGGGTGAAAATGTAACAGGGTTCAAAATGATCTTTCCAGCCTCTAATTTGGAAAGATCAAGTACCTCATTGGTAATATTTTTGAGACTTTCAACTGAGAAACGCAAGGTTTCCATATAGTCTTTCTGAACATTGTCAAGAGAAGTTTTTTCCATTAGTTCAGATATACCTTCAATTGCCGTAAGAGGAGTACGAATCTCATGACTCATTTGTGCAAGAAAATCTCTTTTAAAATTGGCTGATTCACGGGCAATTATAATTTCCTGTTTTAGTTGTTCGTATACCTTTTTCTCCGTAATATCAGTAATGACACCAACCAGCTTGTTATTCGCCGGATTATATCCTGCAATAGTGTGAATTCTCCTGATTTCTCCGTCACTTGCACGATTAATCTGATACTCGATATCATAAGGTTTGTCAAGCTCAACAACTTCCTTTATTGCAGTTTCAATAAGTGGTTTGTATTGATCAAGCACAAGCTCAAGTATATCATCCAAATGCAAGTTTTTCTCTTCCAGACCAATTATCAGTCTTGCCTGTTCTGATGATACAACCATCCGTGTACTGAGATCAAGCTCCCAGCTTCCGATATTGGCAATTTGTTGTGCTTTTTTCAGCAGATCTTCACTTTCTCTTAGTTGGGTAAGATATTGTTCTCTCTGCATATGAATTTCCCAGCGAGCCATTGCTTCACGAATCGCAAATGGAAGCCGTTTAATTCTCTCTTTGAGAACATAGTCTGTAGCACCCTTTCTAAGGCAGCTTACAGCTGTTTCTTCATTAATAGAACCTGTAAGTACAATAAAAGGAAGATAGGGGTTATGCTCGAGACTGATTTTGAGTGCAAGCTCTGCATCAAAAACAGGCATTGAGTAATCGGAAATAACAATCTGAGGATGAAAGATCCTGAGTGCTCTGCGAAAATCTTCTTCTGTATCAACCTTGATTGCATCAACATCATAACCACCACCTTGTATCTCATTTACAGCCAGTTCAAAATCAGTAAGAAGATCCTCCGCAAAGAGTATTTTTAATTTTTCATTCATAATTTTAAATTTTACCTGAACTCCTCGGGGTACGGCTGATTAAGTATTAACCAGTAATAACCAAGTTCTTTGATTGCTTCAACAAGTTTTTCGAAAACCACAGGTTTTACTATATAACTGTTGGTGCCCAAATTGTAACTTTCAACAATATCCCTTTCCTGTGCTGATGATGTAAGCATTACAACAGGGATATGCTTTAAACCGGGATCAGACTTCAGGGTCTTCAGAACTTCCAGTCCACTGATTTTGGGCAGTTTAATATCAAGTAAGATTACCCTGGGTGGCTGATTTTCGGTATTGTTGCTGAATTTTCCCCTTGCATAAAGATAGTCAAGTGCATCTTCCCCATCGGTAACATGCACCACCCTATTAATGAGATTATTTTGCCGCAATGCCCTGATGGTAAGCTCTGCATCATAAGGATTATCTTCGACTAAAAGTATTTCAACCTGAACTTTCATGGTCTGGAAAATTGTTTCAATATAATAAAAAACTTTGTTAAATTCAATAGGTTAATCACTGTTACTTACGGGGAGGGAAAATCTAAAACATGCTCCTTTACCGGGTTTGCCTGTTGCCCAGATGTTTCCTTCGTGCCTGAGTATGATTCGGTGAGCTATTGAAAGCCCTACACCGGAACCTTCAAACTCATCAGCACTATGCAACCTATTAAATACCTGGAAAATTTTGTGACTGTATTCAGACTTAAATCCAACACCATTATCTCTTACAAAATAAACCAGCTTATCGCCGCTGATTTCGCCTCCAATGGTTATTTCAGGCTTTTCCCGGGCAGCGGTAAATTTAATGGCGTTGGATATAATATTAACCCATACCTGTCTTAAAAGTGTTTTATCAGCCAGCGCATTGGGTAATTCGCCAATAATAAATTCGATCTTCCCTTTTTGTTCTTCATCAACCAGTTCGTTAATAACCTCATTGACCATTTCAGTCATATCAACTTCCACCCGTTTAATACTATTTCGTCCGATCCGTGAAAATTCGAGAAGATCAGTAATAAGCCTGTCCATTATTGTGGCATTGTCGCTGACAATACCGAATAGTCGCCGGGCTTCATCATCAAATTGTTTCTCATATTGAGATGATAATATTTTTGTGAAACCGGTAATGGCTCTCAGAGGCGCTCTTAGGTCATGAGAAACCGAATAAGAAAATGCTTCAAGTTCTTTATTGACCGCTTCCATCTGAGCTGTACGCAAGGCAACCCTGTCCTCAAGATACAATTGAGATTCCTTATAGAGGGTAATGTCGCTATGCGTACCGATCATTCTTAAAGGTTTTCCCTTTTTATCTTTTTCAATTATTTTGCCCCTGTCGAGAATCCATTTGTATTTGCCACTTTTTGCGAGCATGCGATATTCAGCAACAAAAGCCTGTGTTTTACCTTTTAAATGCTCATTAATCGTATTTAATACATCCGATAGATCATCGGGATGGACAAGCTTTTCCCATGTGTCATAATTATTCTCCAGATCATTTATATCATAACCCAGCATATCTTTCCAGCCCTTTGAGTAATAGGTCTGGTTGGTTACAAGATTCCAGTCCCATACACCATCTCCTGTACCTGCCAGAGCGAGCATCCATCGTTTCTCATTTTCCCTTAGTTCAAATTCAGCTTCTTTTTGCTTTGTAATATCCCTGCCAACCCCTATTATTTCAATTACATTTTCCTGATCATCCAATACAGCGGTGTCGTTCCATGCAATCCATCTCCATCCTTCAACGGTAAGGGCACGCTGTTCAAGATAGCAAGTGTATGGAGGATTGTGCAATTTATTCATTTCCCGCTCTGTGGCATCTCTGTCCTCGGGGTGTACAAGGGGTAAAAAAGTTTTATTTAGTAATTCTTCCTGGGTTTTCCCGAACAACCGGCAGTATGAAGGGCTCACAAAGAGGAATCTTCCCTGGGTATCCATCTTTATGACCAAATCATTTATATTCTCAACCAGCAACCTATAACGCCCTTCACTCTCCCTCAGATTCTTCTCCATCTTCTTTCTTTCAGTAATATCACGAAGGCTCACGTGAAGTACTTCCTCCCCTTTAAAGAAAATCAGGGTTAATACTACCTCTGCGTCAACCTCTTCCCCGTTTTTCTTTTTATGCCTCCACTCAAATCTCTGATTACCCTCATCGATTGTTTTTGTAATTACTTTTCTGGCCTTTTCATATGATTTGGCGCCATCAGGTTGATATTCAGGTGATAATTCCCATGGGTTTTTGCCCAAAAGTTCTTCCCTTTTTTTAAATCCGAAAAAATAAATTGCAGCATCATTGCAATCCACAAAAACTCCACTCTTCAATAAAGAGAAAGCATCGGCCGACTTCAGGAACAAGCTTCTGAAAGCTTCTTCGCTTTGCTTCGCAGCTTCTTCGGTTTTGCGTCTTTCCTCCAGCAGTTCTTCAAGCATTATATTTGCCGATTCCAGAACACTCGTTCTGAACTTCAGCTCACGATTTCTTTGTATAAGACGCTTGTAGAGCTTTACAATCAACCATACCGACAAAACAATCAGAACCCCGGCTAAAGCCAAAATCAAATAAAAATATATGCGGCTTTCATCAGGTTCATAAATCTCAAGCCATTTGTTAAGGCTCTGGTAGTAAACTGATCCGGGTTCATTTTTCAATTTTCCCAAACTGATATCAATATTGTTGATAATTCGCTGATCTACTGACTGATTATATGCAAAAAAAAGCGATACCGGATTAAGGATCAGCGAAGTGGGTATGAGTATGGTATCTCTTCTGGGGGAAAAATAGAAGAATCTGTCGGCCAGTAAAAGGTCAGCCCGGTTTTGTTTGATGGCATCAATAGCCTGCTCATAATCATCAAATTGTCTTATCAGGAAGTCAACATCAAACTTTTCCCTTAGTTCGTTTCTCAAAAAATTGTGCTGAAGGGACTCTCTTAATACCGCAATAGATTTGTAATTCAGATCATTAATCTCGTTAATGATATTTCCTGAACTTGTGAAAAACTGCACCCATGATTCAATTACCGGCACCTGGCTGAATACATATTTTGCGGCTCTTTCTTCAGAATAAGCCACATCAACCAGGATATCAATACGCCCTTCGCTTAAGTTATCAAGATGGTTGCTCCAGGAATCGTAAATATATTCAATTCTGAAGCCTTCCTTTTTTGAAATATGAATAATAATATCAACAAAAAGTCCTGCGGGCTGATTATTGTCATCAAGGAAAACCTTGGGCGGGTTATCGTATATTCCGACCCTCAGCAGATCAGATGCCTGAATTACTCCTGCATGAATAATACAGAAAAATAACAGCAAATATTTAGCAGGATTTATTCTCATAATATTTTTCAGGCATTGCTGAATAGTTTACTGATCAGAAATTCAAAGTCTTCTGAACTCACTGGTTTGGTAAGATAATCATCCATTCCATGATTCATATATTTCTCGCGGTCGCCTTCAAATGCATTGGCACTAAGGCCCACAATTGGTGGCAGTTCTTTATATTTTTCCCGAAGTAAGCGGGTAGCAGTAACACCATCCATGTCAGGCATCTGAATATCCATAAGAATCAAATCAAACAATCCGGGCTTAAATTTTTGGAGAACCTCCCGGCCATTTTGTGCGACACTCACCTTGTGCCCCATCGCTTCAAGTATGATTAATACAACCTTTTGATTAACAAGCTTATCTTCGGCAAACAAAATGTTCAGTGCTGAAGAGTTCTTTTCAATTCTATCAATAATCTTTTCTGATTGAACCTTATGGGCTTTTTTATTAATCACCTTCCTGGCTTTAAAAGTAAACCAGAAAGTGCTCCCTTTTCCGGGAGTACTAACAACTCCGATTTCGCCACCCATTAAAGTAACCAATTCCTTACAAATAGATAAACCCAATCCTGTGCCATCAAAATTCCTGGTGTCTTCGGTTTCAATTTGCTCAAAAGGTTGAAAAATTCTTTGAATAGTTTCTGGTCTGATTCCTACACCGGTATCGGAAACTTTTACTTTTATCAGAAGGTTATGTTCATCAAAAAACTTTTCAGGTTTTGCTTCAAGACATATCTTCCCTTTACGAGTAAATTTCACTGCATTGGAAAGCAGGTTATTTATTACTTGCCCCACGCGATACTCGTCAGCTTCAATGAGTTCAGGAATTTCAGGATCAAGATAGGTTTCAAGCAAAATTTCTTTCCTGCAAATGCTACTATAAAGCTTTTTGGCATTTTCAAACATATTATGCTTGCTGAAGTTTCTTAGTTTAAGCTGGATTTGACCTGCTTCAATTTTCGAAAAGTCAAGAATTTGATTAATTATTTCTCTTAAGTTTTCGGTTGAAAGTTTCAGTGTATTAACATAATCAAGTTGGTTACAGTCAAGGGTTGTTTTGGAAAGTATTTCAATCATACCCAACACCCCTGTAAGCGGAGTCCGTATTTCATGACTCATATTAGCCAAAAAGTTTTGCTTAAATAAAACGGTTTGATTGGCAATAGCTACTTGATTACGCAAAGCTTCGTTGTTCTTTCTTTCAGTAATATCGCGCATAATACCCAGAATAATAACCTTATCCATGGTCCCAAGCGGTGTTGTACTGATCTCAATATTTCTTAATTCGCCTGTCTGATTTCTGATCTGCAATTCATAAATTCCGGGGATATCCTTATTTTCAAGCCTTGCTTGCTTTCTCTGCTTAACTATAGATTTACTTTCAGGTGTTAAAAGTTTCCACATGCTAAAGCCTTGCGACAGGATGTCCTGTTCACTATAACCGGTAATTTCGCAGAACCGCTGATTTACGTACATAAACTGCTCATTTTCAAGCAGGTAAATGCCATCAAAGGCATTCTCTGTGAGAATACGGTATTTTTTTTCAGATGCCTTTAGCGCAATTTCAGCCTTTTTTTGCTCAGTAATATCCTGGTAGGTTCCCAGCACACCAATAGCATCGCCATGTGCATCAAGTAATGGAATTTTGCTGGTAAGCAACCATTTTTTCTCTCCGCGGGCGTCTGTTTGTTCTTCTTCAAAATTAAGCTTTGGTTTCCTGGAATTAATTACTTTACGGTCATCTTCCTGGTAACTCTTTGCTTCGTTTGTCCAGGGCATCATAAAGTCATTTTTCCCAATTAAGTCTTCTGTTGAATCAAACCCTGCATCATACGCAAATGACTGATTACATCCCAGATAATTCAATCCCAAATCTTTCCAGAATACCCTGACCTTGATTGTATCAAGGATATTTCGCAACATTTGTCTGGATTCAATCAGGTTGATTTCAGTATTCCTGCGTTGAAAAGCGTTGTAAACCAGATCGGCAAAAACTTTCAGAATTTTAATCTCATAATCCTGCCATTCTCTTTTCCTTTTTACAGAATCAAACCCTACAAAGCCAATCAATCTTTGCCTGGAAATAATCGGTACTACAAACAAGGACTTTACATCCTGAGCTTCTAACAACTCCTTTTCTACCTTCCATTCTTCAGAAAGCTTTGAAACATCATAAATATTAATTGGGTTAAAAGTTTTCAGATGTGTCATCCATTGTGGTATCTCTTCACAAGGTAACGCCTGCAAATACTCAATCTGTGGCTGAATACTGCTGTTACACCATTCGTGAGTATTAGTAAGGATGTCCTGCTCTTCATTCCACATGAATATATAAGTCCGGTCGATATTACAGAATTTCCCTACTCTCTCAATGGAAAGATTTAGTATATCTTCAAATTTATCGGCAGTGAGATTCACAAACTGAGAGGATAGTTCCAGAAGTAACCGCTCAAAAATTTTACGGTGATCCATAAGTTCTTCCAGCTCTTTTTTCTCGCTTATATCAATAATAATTCCTGTCCAGAGCGTGTATTCTTCATCAATAACTCTTGGTTTTGACTCAATACGAACCCATTTGATTTTACCATCTCTGAAAATTCTTCCCTCCCACTTAAAAACATTCTTTACCTCAATTGATTTATGATTTTCTTCAAAAAAACTCTGAAGGTCTTCGGGATGGATCATACTTGTAATATGACCCGGTTTTTTAAACAGATCAGCATTCAATATCCCGGTAATGGTTTCATGTTGCTCACTGATAAACTCATACTTAAGAGGAGGTAATTTTTCCTGGCTGGAGTCACCTTCGTTGTTTCTTTGCACTAACCTGTAAATACCTGCAGGTTGAGTATTAACAAGATCTTTAAAAAGGTCTTCATTGCTTTTACTGATGTGTAAAGATTTTTTTGCATCCTTCAGTTGGAAAGAAAGGTATAAAATAAGAATAGTGTAAATAATGACACCGGCAAAAATATAAATTGGCATTAAATCAACTGTAAAAATTAAAATAGTTGCAACAAGTAATAATAAACCGGAAATTATCTTGATTATAAAAATGTTTTTTATATTCATATTTGAATTTTTATTTACAAGTCTGCTGCAAAAAAGAGTCTGATCTAAAGATCATGATTTGTTCAAATTTTTCTCACTCCTGAAGATTTACTATCATTTAGTTGAAGGAATGTGTTTTCTCCTTTGGGATTCATAACCGCAATTAAGTATAGCTAAACCCAGGAATAAAGAATTACCGACCTTTTGCAATATATCTGTCTTAAGAACAATTCAATTCAGCAAATGAATGCTTTTGAACAAGCCTGCAATTGATTACAGCTTGCAGCAAAAAACTATTCATTTAATATTGGATTGCACATCACCTGTTAAAATTATTAGTAAAAACAGGGTAAAGATGGGGAAAAAAAGGAACCTTTCTTTAAGTGTATCTGGGAATTATTCAGGAATTTTTTATGAAAAAGCAATAGGAATCACCTGATTAGAGGCTACCATAAAAAACAATCAGAAACCAAAATTAAAGCCGGGAAAATGATTAAGTTGATAAATCATCAGGAGCTTTAGCTGAGTTGCCGCTATTTTTTATTTTCAGAAATAAATTGATTTTAAGAGGTTCACTAAAAACTTCTATGTTTTCAGGTGAAATACCCGCTTCGAGAGCATAGTTTTTTAAATCATCTTCTGTTCTGTGGTAAAGATACCAGTCGCCCAGTACTTCCATTACTTTTCTTGATGGATTTACTGTATTAAAATTACCAATAATCATTTCTCCCTGATTGCTTAGAGAATAAGAGAACCTTCTCAGGAGTCTGATAAATAATTTATCCTGAAAATAATCAAACAACCCTGCACTCCAAATAAGATCATAGCATCCTTCGGGAGAAAACCTCAATACATTTTTGTTGTAGAAGGTAATGTAATCCATGTATTGGAAATTCTTTGCTTCAGCATGATCAATAGCTCTTTGGTCAAAATCAACAAGATCAAAATGGAGTTTATTTTCCTTTGCCGATTCGAAATATTCATTTACCTCCGTAGCAGGTCCGCTGCCTAAAATCAGAACTTTTGCAACATCTTTTTTGGTTTTCTGATTTAAGGATTTCAGCAGGTTAACGGCTATTCTCTTTCTATTAACAACAGCAGTTACAGCAGGTAACCAATGAAAAAACTCATCCCACTTATATAACTCAGGATTTAAGCTTTTATGGTTTGTGTACATTTTTTCAATGATCTGATAATCACCGCTATACCCCAAAGGTTTAATATACGAATGACCCATAAGGGTTTCGGATTTAAGAATGGGCTCAAGCATATTTCTGAATTGCTCGATTTCATCCTCTTTTGATAAATCATCGAAGATTTTAATTATATCCTTAAATTCTTTAGAGTGAGGTCCTTTTTGGGATAGGATTTCTTTTAACCTGGTAACCAT